>JAFCZZ010000182.1 GCA_019314085.1 Deltaproteobacteria bacterium
TGTCAGCAAATGATCCCCGCATGAATGAACACCTCGCCATATATATCACATCGGACTTTGGTGACTATGTTAATACATCATGACATGATTGCATAGGTGCGCAGGACCCGCTTGCCTAACCAGCGCGTCAACACAGACAGGGCGCAAGGAGCGGTAGACTCAGGTAGGAATCGCGTGTAGCGCCCTGCTGGTTACGCGCAAACTGTTAGCTCCGGCGACCATCACACGATGCACACTTGCACGGTAACCGTGAAAGCATTATAGTCGAACCATGGCGAAAGGGGTTCGATGATCGTCTCGTTCGGTGATCGCGCGACAGAGGACTTGTACCACAATCGGCCCACGAGTCGGGCGCGACGGTTTCCACAAGACGTGATCGGTCCGGCCCTGGTCAAGATGGATATTCTCAATGGTTCCGCCGCGCTTCGAGACTTGCGGTCACAACCAGGCAATCGACTTGAGGTTCTCAAGGGTGATCTCAAGGGGTACCACTCGATTCGGGTGAACGATCAATGGAGGCTTATCTTTCGCTGGAAGGACAGTAACGTTCACGAGGTCAGATTTATCGACTATCACAGGTAGGAGGGTTGGCCATGATCCCTGAGAATCGCATCCCCACGCATCCCGGCGTGATTCTGCGCCAAGAGTTTCTGGATCCGCTCGGCATCTCCCAGGTGGCTTTCGCGGCGCATCTCGGAGTACCTGTCCAGCGCATCAACGAGCTTGTCCGCGGCAAGCGCGGCATCACGCCAGAGACGGCGTGGCTGCTCTCACAGGCTCTCAACACGACACCGGAGTTCTGGATCAACTTGCAGGCGGCATACGATCTCGCGCGGAGTCGGCCCACTCAACCGGTCGAGCGGCTTGCCACAGTCGGCTAAGAGTCGCGGAGCTAACCAGCGCGTCAACACAGACAGGGCGCAAGGAGCGGTAGACTCAGGCAGGAACCGCGCGTAGCGCCCTGCTGGTTACGCGCAAACTGTTAGACAGAAACAGGGGGATGGTCTTGATGGAAGACCCGTTGCTGGGACAGTCTGGATAGCCTACTAGCTGCGCACGCTCCCACCTAGCCCTACCGATGCCGTGTCATTGCCCACTGATAGACTTGCGTCGGGGATGAAGATGCTGCCAAGGAGATGCTATGCCAGCGGGTGAGGGGGACCAGGCTGCGATTGCAGCGTTCCTTCGGGAACACACCGAGATCGTCGAGGCAATGTTCACCCAGGTGAACCTCAGGCTCGTCGGGTACAGTTACCGGATTCACTGCGATTCCTTCTACAGCTACGCCGTCGAGCTGATCTACGAGGTTGCCGCAGTCAACGGCACGAGGCTCGCGGTGTCGGAAGACCAATGCGGTGTGATGATCAAGGCCAATCTCTACGATGAAGCTGGCAGTATCATCGACACGGCAGAGAAGGCCATCTACAGCGACAACTTTGAGGGCTACGACACGGATACGATGCACTTCTTCACAGACGGTGTCGCGCTCGCCGCGGACAAAGTCCGCATCTTTGCCGTGAAGTGGTAGCCGGTCACCGACAGCCTGACTGTACATGACGTGAGAGGGGGCGGGTCGCTTGGCGGACATCATCGCTTCGATTAGAGAGTCCTTCGCAGAGGAGGCCGCTCACTCTCCGCTCCTGCTTGGAGATCTCGCGAGTCTCGAGCGCTACGTCTCTGAGAGCTACACAGGGCGCTCCCTCATTGAGCTTCTCCAGAACGCAGATGACGCTGAAGCCCGAAGATTCTATGTGAAATCGCTTGGAGGCCA
The DNA here is from genome assembly GCA_019314085.1 of Deltaproteobacteria bacterium. The sequence continues at coordinate 1,772 of JAFCZZ010000182.1, forward strand.
TCGCTTCATCGTAGCCAACGACGGTAGGCCATTTACTGCAGATGATGTCATGGCACTCTGCAGAAGCGGAGCTTCCACCAAGTCACGGCATGCGGGCACTATCGGCTACAGGGGTATCGGGTTCAAGTCGGTGGTCAACTACGCGAACGCCGTTCACCTCGTGAGTGGTGAGACGCGGTTGACCTTCTCTCGAGAACTGACGAGCGACCTCCTGGGCGTTCACTCGGTGCCGCTGGTTCGAATCCCGCACGACTATCATGGCGACGCATTCGAACACGAGGTTGATGCGTGCCGCAACTCCGGGTTCGTGACGGTGTTCATCTTCGAGTCGAATAGCGACGCGCTCATCGATGAGGTCGATGCTTTCGATGAAAGCTGTCTCCTGTTCCTGCACCATATCCAAGCGACCGTATTCGAACGGGGTGCCCGCGGTGCGGTGAATCATCTGGCGGTACGGGCTCCTCACGGTGCCGGTGCCAGCCGCGTCTCCATTTCTGGCGACAGCTCGCCCGAGGACTGGTTGGTTCACCCGGGGTCGGACCACGAACGATCCGAAGCGATTGCATTCAGGCTGCAGGGCGACGAGGTGGTGAGACTGCCTTGGGGCGAATCGGTGGTCCACTCCTTCATGCCGACTCAGGACCGTCTGCGTTTCCCAGTTCGGATCAATGGGGACTTCTCGACAGACCCGTCACGCACTCGTGTGGTGATGGATTCTGAGACCGACGAGGCAGTGCATCATTGTGCCGAACTGCTGGGGCGAATCGTTGTCGAAATACTCGACGCGGGCAACGATCGTCTCAAGGTGCTGAAGGCACTTGCGGAAGTTGCGCCTGACCCCCTCGCCAGCGTGCGGGGCAAGTCGGTGAGCGACGCGCTCTTCTCCAGTGTCAGCACGCTTGTTCTGGACTACCTCGAACGCTCATCAGCTGCGCTCGGCGTGTCCCGGACGGTGGTTCAGCCCGACTGGATCAACGAGGGTGCGTTTGAAGCAGTATGCAACGCCCTTCGAATACACGGTCTTGGTACTACCTTGAACCGTACGGTTCCGCAGGCTTCGCAGTTTCTTCAGGCGCTCGGGGTACCCCTGCTCACCGAGGATGAGTGCCTAGATGCGATGGTACATGAGATCCTCCCTGAATCCGCGCGCGCCGCAGTCCTCGCCCGGGTGATTCAGAGAGCGCGATTCGGGATGAGCGAGGACTTGAGGCACGCAATCATCAAGGCGCATCTGGTGACGTTTGAGAATGGCATCATCCCCATCGCTGAGGCTGATTCGCTGGCCATACCTGCCTCGACCTTTGTGGATGCTCTCCGAGCGATAGTGACTGATGACGCCGACGTGCAGTGGTTCTTTGGTGCGGTTGGGTTGACAGCCGCAGCGTCGCAAGCGCAGACGACTTCGGTCCCCGCCCCGGAGTCGCCGAGATCGCAGCAGTTCTTTTCCAAGCCCAATAGCACCAAGAAGTGGCGAAGCGTCGAGAAGAACGTCGCGGCGATCTTTGAGGCTGTCGATGACGCAGTTCGCGTGGACGATGTCTCTGAACAGAATCTCGGCTACGACATCGTTGCCACATACCTCGATGGCTCCAAGATGTTCGTTGAGGTCAAGAGCGTGGGTAGTCTCGGAGATACCATTTCGGTCACGAACAACGAGTACTCCACGGCGGTCCAGGAGGGAGATCGGTACTGCCTCGCAATCGCAGAGCAGAATAGCGATTCGATTGTGGTATGCCTCGTCATGAACCCAAGCAAGTCCCTGAGATTCCAGAAGCGCGTTACGCGGTGGGAGTGGATCTGCAACGAGTACTCAGGCCAGAAAGTCGAGAGCCCGCTTGCGGAATAACTGTTGCGTGTTTGGCCAAGCGTATCGATGGAGGCGTGATGACCGACTCTCCTGAGCGCTACCTCTTCGAACTGCCAATCTACCGCGTTTCAGAGAGCTCGTACTGCGCGGAGTTCGGTCGGCATCTCGAGCGCTTCTGGGATGACACGGAGCGAATGCACGGTCGCACGCGCCAAGAACTCTTCTCGGACGATCAGCGTGCGCTCATACAGGAGCAGCAGTGGCGAGAATTTGGTGGTCCTTGGCGGTACAACCAGGTGGTTGGATGGGTGAGGTTGTTCGTGTTGGGGTTTCAGATTCGCGGGGAGTGCTGGATGGTGACCGCTCAGCGCCTCACGCGTCGTGGACGGCGCGAGTATCGGTATCCAGGCCACGCGTTCACGCTGAACTGTTCGGAGAGGATGTCGTCGGACCAGATTCGAGATGCTGTGTTCGTTGAGCTTGCAGACTTCCAGAAGGAGCGTCGCAACGGACGGAATGTGCTCGATTTGAGTTGCTTCGAGAACGCGGCGCGACATATGGACTGGCGCGAATTGCTAGGATTCGCATCGACGAGATCTGTCTAACCCGCGGATCAACCCGACTCGCTTCGCTCGCGGGTTATCCGCAAACACGTTCTGTAAGATGGAACGGCAGTGAACCACGGATCCTCACCAGCAACGCCTCACCTGTTCGGTCTCCTGGCTCGACCCTCACGAGCACAGTACTTGCGATGAAGAGGGGATGGTTCTTTGCGTGAGTGCAAGCTGGCGGGATTTGTGGCTCGCGAACGTTCTGGCCGGCTTCTTGTGGCGCAACCAGAGATGCACTTACAGAACCAGCGCGTCAACCTGGCGCGTCTAAGCTAGCGGGGGAGCACGAAGGTAGCGGTAGACTGAAGCGAACAGCGCGCAGGTTACGCGCAAACTGTTGGACAGGTCCGCGGAGGCGGGACACGATGAGGGACGATCCTGAGATACTAAAGTCTTTTGTAGGCCTTCCCGCGACGACTGAGGTCGCTGCGACAACCCATCAGCGAC
>JAFCZZ010000632.1 GCA_019314085.1 Deltaproteobacteria bacterium
AAGGAGAGAAAAATGGATCCAATCGTCTGTCGAAGCGCTTGTCTAATCTGTATGGGCATGGTTCTTATCCTTGCCATCTTTGTTGGATTTGAAGTTATATCAAAGGTGCCGGCAAGGCTACACACTCCGTTGATGTCCGGTTCCAATGCTATTTCCGGTATTACCCTTGTAGGGGCAATCTTAGCGGCAGGTCATGCCGGAAACATCTTGACTGTCATATTGGGAACGTCAGCGGTAGTGTTTGCGACAATCAACGTGGTTGGCGGATATATGGTTACCGACAGAATGCTGAAAATGTTTGAGAAAAAACCGGCTGGAGGGAAAAAATGAGCATATATCTTCTCACGAATTTGGCTTACATTGTTGCCGCAGTCTTGTTTATTTTCGGATTAAAAATGCTCACTTCTCCAGCCACGGCAAGAAAGGGTAATCTGATTTCCGCAATCGGCATGCTCCTCGCTGTGGTGGTGACCCTTTTGAGCAGGGATATCATCGATTATAAATGGATTGCAGCGGGTATTATTGCGGGAAGTATCATTGGAGCTTTTTCCGCCCGTCTCGTTGCTATGACACAGATGCCCCAGATGGTGGCCCTTTTAAACGGTTTTGGCGGCATTACGAGTCTCCTTGTCGGATGGGCGACCTATCACGTAATGGCCGCTTTCGATCTATTCACAGCCACAACAATCTTTCTTGCTGTATTGATTGGAGGCGTGACCTTCTCAGGCAGTCTGGTTGCCTGGGGCAAACTGGCAACATACATAAGCGGGAGGCCCGTACTATTCCGCGGGCAAACATTTTTAAACGGAACTCTTTTCATCGGCACACTCGTAGCAGGAGCCCTTTTATTAATGAATCCGTCAGCCGGGTATCCCCTGTTCATCGGGATTATCATCCTGTCGCTGTTACTGGGTATTATGATAGTCATACCCATAGGCGGCGCCGACATGCCTGTTGTGATTTGCCTGTTGTGATTTCGCTGTTAAACAGTTACTCCGGTATTGCCGGGTGCGCGGCAGGTTTCGCGATTCAAAACAATATCCTGATAGTCGCGGGCGCCCTTGTGGGAGCGAGCGGGATCATATTAACAAATGTCATGTGCAAGGCAATGAACCGCTCTATTACCAATGTGCTTTTCGGGGGTTTTGGCGCCACCATAACAAAAGGAGATCTGGAGATTGAGGGTGAAGTAAAACCTGTTTCGCCGGAAGACACCTATTTTATACTTGAAGCCGCAAGTTCGGTAGTTTTTGTCCCGGGATACGGGATGGCCGTCGCCCAGGCTCAACATACCCTTCGTGAATTAGGAGACATTCTGGAAGAAAATGGAAGCGAGATCCGTTATGCTATTCATCCCGTCGCGGGTCGCATGCCGGGACACATGAATGTACTTCTCGCCGAGGCCAATGTCCCTTATGACAAACTTGTTGAAATGGATGATATTAACAGAACGATTGCGAGCGTTGATGTATGTGTTGTAATAGGCGCCAACGATGTTGTCAATCCGGCAGCCAGGGAGAACAAAAACAGTCCGATCTACGGTATGCCGGTCATCAATGTGGACCAGGCAAAAACGGTCATCGTTTTGAAGCGCTCCATGGCGCCCGGCTTTGCGGGTATTGACAATAATCTGTTTTACAAGGAAAATACACGTATGCTTTTTGGCGACGCGAAGTCAAGTGTCGAGGCAATTGTCTCGGAATTCAAGAAAAGTTAATGTGCTGGATTGAGTGACTGACTATACATTCAGAGCGAATAATAAGCGTACTTTAATGAGAACTGTTTTAGATATACATTCAACAACCGCTCGATGTTTTCTTTATCAGCGAGAAAGGGTATAAAAAAATGTCTGATTTTTCAAGAAGAGAATTCCTGAAGCGGTCTGCCGCGGCCGGGGTGGCAAGTGGAGTCGCCTTGACGGGTTTTGGCAGGAATGCCTTGGCGTCCGATGTTGCACAAGTGGGCACCATGATTGATTTGACAAGGTGTGACGGCTGTAAGGAGTTGAATGCCCCAGCCTGTGTGGCCGCCTGTCGGGAGGAGAACAAGGATGTATTCCCTGAGCCTATAGAGAATATAGGCAATTACTGGCCGCAAAAGAAAAAGGAGGACTGGTCCAATAAGAGGGGACTAACCAGCCGGCTGACGCCGTATAACTGGACTTTCGTTCAAAAGATCTCTCAGTTCCCCGGCGCTGCATGCACTGTGATAATCCGCCATGCGCAAACGTTTGTCCTTTCAGCGTACAGAACAAGATGCCCGAGGGTCCTGTAGTCATCGACCACGATCTTTGTTTTGGCGGAGCAAAGTGTCGTGACGTATGTCCCTGGGAGATACCGGCCCGTCAGGCCGGAGTCGGATTATATCTGAAGATTGCGCCTGAGTTTGCCGGCGGCGGAGTAATGTATAACTGTGATCTTTGCTACGACAGGATCAAATCAGGACGTGAACCGGCCTGTGTGGAGGCATGTCCGCGCAATGCCATAATATTCGGAG
>JAFCZZ010000633.1 GCA_019314085.1 Deltaproteobacteria bacterium
CAAGCACCTCATGGCCTCCAACGCCAGCAACCTGAGGGACTTGGAGCTGATCCAGCTGCTAAGCCTGGGAGACGCCCTTCCCATCGACGAGCGATACGAGAAGAAATACCGCCTACGGACGTTCTTCTCCCGGTGGGTTGCCGATGAGGCGATCACCGCCGGTAGGGTGGACCTGATCCCCAGCCAGACATCCCGGATCCCCTGGCTGCTCAAATCGGGGGTTATCGACATCGACGCGGCATTCGTGCAAATATCCCCCCCGGATGAGGCGGGGTTCGCCAGTTTCGGAGCATCGATCGATGTAGCCCGATACGCCATGGAACACGCTTCTCTCGTCGTCGGCGAGATCAACGAGAGCATACCGCGCACGCTGGGAGATACCGTCGTGCACGTCAATGAATTCAACTACCTTGTCTACGCCACCGACCCGCCCATCTATTTCGACCGGTGGCCCATCGATAAGGTGTTCGACAGGGTCGCGGAAAACGTTGCCTCGGTCATCGAGGACGGGAGCTGCGTCGCCTTCTTCATAGGCCCTCTTTTCGAAGCGCTCGTCGGACATCTCTCGCGTACAAGGCCCTGTTCAAGTACAAGAGCGTGGCCTCCTACGCCATGGGAACACCGGAACTAATGACCTGGCTGAACGGCAATCCCCTCGTGGAGTTTCAGGGGATTGACGTGACCACCGACCCGAGCAGCATGAGCCAGAACGACCGTTTCATCACCATCCTCCCGGCCCGGAAGGTCGACCTGACCGGGAACATCACCCTCCACGTGGGGAAGGGGAACGTCAGCCCCGGTTCTGGCGAGGCGCACGAGGCATTCTCAGGGGCCAATCTTTCAAAGGGCGGGCGGGCCATCTTCGCCCTGCCGAGCCGCAATCTGGAGGGAAAATCGAACATACTGCTTTCGGTGGAAAACCTCCCCCACCAGTTTACGAGCCGTGAGTCCCTGGATCTCATCGTAACGGAATTCGGCGTCGCCTCCATGAGGGGGAGGAGCGTCCGCGAACGGGCGCTCGCACTGATCGACATCGCGCACCCGGACGACCGCGGAGAACTGGTGAGAAGGGCCAAAAAAGCGAACCTCCTCTATCCGGACCAGATATACCTCACCGAATACGGCCACCTGTATCCCGCCGATATACTGTGCACGCACGCCTTCCCGGGAAATATCCCCGTCCGTTTCCGCGCGATCAAGCCCTCGGACGAGGAGGACATGCGGAAGCTCTTTTACCGGTTTTCCGACAAGGCGGTCTACTACCGCTACTTCAGCCCCATCAAGACCATGCCGCACATGATGATGCAGGAGTACGTGAATGTCGATTACGGGCACATCATGTCGATCGTCGGCCTCGCCGGGGAATCGGGGGGGGTCCGCATCATCGCGGAGGGGAGGTACGCGCTTTCAACGGATCGCCCTTACGCGGACGTGGCATTCGTCGTCGATGAAAAATTTCAGGGCCTGGGAATCGGGTCATTTTTACTCAACCTGTTGATCAGCGTGGCGCGGAAACGCGGCGTGGGGGGATTTACGGCGGACCTCCTTATCGAGAACAAGCCCATGCTCAAGGTGTTTGAAAAGGCGCCCTTCCCCCTGCACGCGGTTGTCAAGGGTGGAACGTACGAACTCACCATCCCCTTCTCAGAAGAAACCGAACCGGCAAAAAAACCGTAGCAATCCATGGTGGAACGTACGAACTCACCATCCCCTTCTCAGAAGAAACCGAACCGGCAAAAAAACCGTAGCAATCCATCTGTACGACGCCTCCCCGAGACGGGATGCGGGGTGGTGATAATACATAACCCAACGAATACGGCCGCATTTGACTATAAGGCTCGAATTTCTGCTTGTTTCCCGTAACAGTCGCGTTATATTCATACAATAATGATGGGGTTGATTAACATGACCGACAGAATACTGCTGATCGGCTTAACCGCCCTTTTTATCATCACATTCACCACACGGAATCTGCTCGTGCGGAAACGAACGGGCAAGCCCATACGATCGCGGGATCGGTTCGTGGCATCGTCGGTCACCTCTTCATTTCTGTGCTTTGTCGTTGTCATCCTTTCTACCAATGAGCCCGTATACCACTATATGGGTGCGATATCATATATGCGACAGCCTCTTGTCTCCTCTATCGGTTTCGTATTATTTGGATTCAGTGAAGAACTCATGGCGGGTCGGTGTGCATGAGGACCAGAAAACCGAACTGATACAGGATGGAGTGTACGCCTATGTTCGAAACCCCTACTTTCTCTCCTACTACATTCTGTTCTTCGGTCTGTTTCTCGTGCGCCCAAGCCTGGTTATCTTGCTACTGGTAGGTGTTACCGTCTTTACCTTCCATAAGATGATTTTGAAGGAGGAAGCCTATCTGCTTGCCATACACGGGTCTGCGTACAGAGGGTACAAGACCAAAACGGGACGGTATCTGCCACGGTTTAAAAAAATGAGTATTAGCGAAACCGCCCATTAACAAAGGTATCAAATACTGCAAAGGAAGGAGCTGTCTATGCCAAAGGAAATCAAGGCGGGTTGTGCCCGGCCAACGGGCGGCCCGGTAGGAGAAACCGTCAGCGAAGAGAAAATCGAACAACCAACCACCCAGAAGGAGGTGAAGAGCATGGTACAGGTCGGCAAAAAGGCCCCGGACTTCGTCGCACCGGCATATCACAAGGGATCATTCATCAATGTCCAACTCTCGGAGTATCTCGGCAAATGGGTCCTCCTCTGTTTCTATCCCGGTGACTTCACCTTCGTCTGAGCTACAGAAATTTCAGCAGTTGCTGAAAAACACCCTGAATTTCAGAAGCTGGGAGTGGGAATTCTCTCCATGAGCGTCGACAGCGTCTTTATTCACAAGATGTGGAACGACAACGAACTCTCGAAGATGGTGAAGGGAGGCGTCCCTTTTCAGATGCTGTCCGATGCCGGCGGCAAGGTCGGAAAGATCTTCGGCATCTATGATGAGGACGCGGGGGTCGAGACGCGGGGGCGATTCATCATCGACCCGGACGGCGTCATCCAGGGTTACGAGGTCCTGACACCCCC
>JAFCZZ010000183.1 GCA_019314085.1 Deltaproteobacteria bacterium
CGATTCGACGGGCCGGGAACCTACGAGGTCTACGCGGCGTTCCCCGGCGACGAGCTGTACGAGGGTGATTGAGATGGCGAGAACGAAGACGTACACGGTGACGGTCAAGCCCCCCGCCAAGATCCCCACCGAGCTCAGGGTAACCGCCAGCCCCCCGCCGGAGCTGGAGGCCGGCGCGACCGCCAGCTTGGGCGGGTACCTCGTGGACGAGGGCGGCAACGGGCTGCCCGGGAAGACGGTCGAGCTGTACGTCAACGGCACCAGGGCCGGCTCCACCACCACGGACGGGGAAGGCGGGTGGTCGTTCAACATCCGATTCGACGGGCCGGGAACCTACGAGGTCTACGCGGCGTTCCCCGGCGACGAGCTGTACGAGGGTGATTGAGATGGCGAGAACGAAGACGTACACGGTGACGGTCAAGCCCCCACCGCCGGCACCGCCAGCCAAGCTGGTGATCAAGCAGATCTTCCAGGATCCGGACGTGATCTACTTGGGGCAACCGACTAGGATCACAGTCTACGTCGCCAACGAGGGAGGAGAGTGGGGTGGAGGCACTGTCAGGGTGACAGCGGACGGCCGGACTATCAAGGAGTTCGGCACAGGCCGGATTGCCCCCGGCACGCAAGCCAAGTGGAGTTTCACGTGGGCGCCCGAGAGTGAGGGAACGTACCAGATATGCGCCGAGGTCGACGGATCCCGCAAGTGCTCCGCCACCAAGCTCACGGTCAAGCCCAAGCCCGCCGAGTACCCGCTCACGGTGGAGGTTCTTGGCGCACCCCCGCCATGGGCACCCTATCCGCGTCCCCCCCAGCCCCTCGAAGGCGCCAGAGTGTTTGTCGACGGCGTCCTATCGGGGACGACCGACGGGAGCGGTAGGGTCACAATAAGGGCGACCGAGGGAACCCACACCGTAAGGGCGGAGAAGGATCGTTACAGCCCCGTGGAGAGGCTTGTTAGTATTCCCGAGCAGACGTTCATCCAGATAGCCCTGCCCTTCGCGGGATGACCATGGTCCCGGTCAGGAAGATAGTCAAGATCGCCCTCTACCTAGCCGTCTTGGGCGCGCTCAGCTACGGCTGGCTTCAGGTAGCGATGAGGATCCGCTCCCAGATCACGGAGCGGATCTCGGAGGAGATCAGGGAGATCAAGGAGTCGTCCTGAGAAGCGGAACCTTTTTATACCTTGGAATCCGAAGATAGATGAGAATATGCCGACCACCGTGAAGATCCCGGACAAGGTTGCGCGCGAGATAGACGAAACGATAGTCGGCCACTACGGGTACCGCACGCGCTCCCAGTTCGTCCTATGGTGCATCCAGGAGGGGCTGAAGAAAATAAGGAAGGACAACGAGGTGGATGCATGGCGAAGAAGGTGACCATAAGGTTGCACGTGCCGGATAAGGAGGACGTCGTCGAGTTGCTCAGGGAGCTTGTCGGGAAATTCCCCATGTCGATAGATATAGAAAAGGAGGAGGACAAGGATGGAGGAGCTGATAAGGAAGCAACTGGAGAAGGTGAATGAGGAGTTCAGGAGCCTGAAGGAGGAGTTCGACAGGTTCTTCGAGAAGCGGTGGAAGGAGTTCGAGGAGAGAATCTCGGAGCTCAGGCCCGCCGTGGAGGAGGCCGAGAGGAAGGCCGAGGTCAAGGTCGAGGAGACCCCGGAGGGCGAGATCAAGGCCACCGTGCACGGCGAGGCCGTGATCAAGGATCCGGACCTCAAGAGGCGGATACTGGAGGAAATAAAGGGAGTGGAATAATGGACATCCCCCCGGAGATGGAAAAGCTCCTGATGGCATACAAGAACAAGAGCATCTCCAAGGATGACGAGGAGAAGCTGTTCGACTACCTCTACGAGATCGACGACATAAAGGGGCTCGCGTCCTCCCCGCCCTTCAGCTTCACCAAGAGGGACTACAACAGGCTCATGGCCGCAATGTCCCGGAGGAGGGTGAAGCCCGAGGTGGTGGTCAGGACTCCGGGCAGGGAACTCCAGCGCATCGAGGGCGTGGACTTCAAGAAGTTCATCTCCCAGATGTGGAGCCAGGTGAAGGACATAGGGATGGAGACCGTGATGAGGTGGGTGCAGAGGGCCTCCGAGCTCGGGTACTACGACCCGGAGACGGGCACGGTCGACATGCACGCGTTCGTCAACGACGCCTGCGACTTCTACATACGGTACGCCCCCAGGCTGGAGGAGATGGAGCAGGACAGGCTTGCCAGCCAGGCCATGGTCTCCGTGCTTTCGGAGGCGTTCAACAGGACGCTCAGGCGGCTCTACCTGATCAAGATCACCGTGGACGCCCTCGAGATAGCCCACCCCGGATCGTCCTACATCCTGGTTCCGATAAAGAAGATACTGCCGGAGGGGAAGTAGTTGGTGCTCATGCCGATGGAAGGGGAGAACCCCGATACGGAAGAGGAAGAGGAAAAGAGGGCCGAGGGGGAGGAGAGACCCAAGGAACCCCCAAAAAAGCCCGAGGCGAAGCCCGAGAAGCCCGAAAAGCCCGAAGTGGAGATAAGATCCCCGCTTGAGAGGGAGGAATTCGAGCCGCTCCTCGACCTGTTCCAGAGGAAGACGGGGGTGGGCGACAGAAAGCAGGCGGCGATGCTCCTAGCCAGGGCCTTCAGGCAGGCCGGGGCGGATCCGTCCACGGACATAGAGGAGGCCATGAGGTTCGCCAACAACCTGTGCAGCGTCCTGCAGGTCTTCCCAGATACCCCGCTGACGGAGGAGACCAAGGGGGCCCTGATGAACGCCGGGATGACGAGGGCCTTCCAGATGGCCACATCGGAGACGCCCCCGGAGGACAGGGCGGTTCGCATAGTCGAGAGGCTCCTGCCCGTCAAGGAAGCCTTCAGGATCATGAGGGACGAGGACTCGACCAGCAAACCCAACCCAGAGCTGCAGAGGCTCGGGGCGGAGATCCAGGCGCTGAAGGAGCAGATGAAGAAAAAGGAGGAGGCCGAGGAGTTCGAGAGGCAGATATCCCCGCTGAAGAGCCAGATCAGTAAGCTTGAGGAGCACCTTGGGAAGCTCGCCGAGAGGATCGAAAAGACAAAGGGGTCCACAGCACCAGCACCGCCACCGGCGGAGAGCAAGGAGGTGGCGAAGCTCAGGGAGGAGCTGGGCGATCTCAGGAAGAAGCTGGAGGAGAAGGACAGGATGATAGAGCGTGCCAAGCTCAAGGAGGAGGTGATAGGCAAGGTCGCCGACATGCTCGACAAGAAGCTCGGGGAGATAGAGAAGAAGGGAGACAAGGGCACGATCGGGGAACTCAAGGAGCTCGTCGGCACGCTCAGGGAGCTCGGGATACCCGTAGGCGGCGGGAGGGACGGATGGCCCTCCCCAAAGGAGGTCCCCACCTGGGCCTGGATGATCAAGGATCCGGAGTTCAGGAAGGGGCTCAGGGAGGTGGCCACAGACATGATCGAGGACTTCGCGGGTGCCGTGACGCGCGGGATAGGGAAGATCACCCCAGAGGAGACGGGAATAGCCCCACCGCCTGGGCTGGTCAGGGAGGAGAAACCGGTGGAGATGAGAACAACGTTTGAGACAACGGCCCCCCCGCCAGAGGCCAAGGCCGTGGAGCTACCTAAAGAGACAACGGCGACAACGGTTCCCTCGCCGGAGATCAAGGTCGTGGAGCCCAAAGAGAAGCCCGAGGTGCCGAAGCCACCGAGGGGGATTCCGGGAGGAGGGGAAAAGGCCAAAAAACCCGAGAGGCCAAGGGACAAAAGGGGCAGGTTCGTCAAGATGAAGAAGGAGGCGGGAAGTTGAAGTACCGAAAGCTGTCCGAGATGACCAGGGAGGAGCTCAACAAGCTGACGGACGACGAGGTAAGGCCATACATAAGGCAGTGGTTCGAGTACCTCCTCAAGCTCCTCGACCACGCCGCCAAGGGGAGAAAGGAGGCGGTGAGGGTATTCAACACCCTCAACGATCAGAAGAAGGAGCTGCTATACGTCCTCATGTTCTGCATAAAGCCCGAGTGGCGGGAGTACATCGTCAAGGTCCTCGACAGGCTCTCCAAGATAGAGCAGGCCAAGTGAGGCGACCCTGTTGGAGACGCGCAAGAAGATAGTCCTCCTCACAGGGATGTTTCTCGTCCTGATCTCCGTCCTCAGCATATCCCTGTACCCGGTTCTCCCCGAACCGCTGCAGAGGAGCTTCTTCTTCTACCTGCTGGTGGTGTCGGCCTGGACCTCCCTAGCCGGGTGCTACTGGGCGCTCTACTCGGTGTGGAAGTTCTACAAAATAGTGGAGCAGACGAGGGAGGAGGTGGAGCACAAGCTTGGGCTGGACACCATCCGCGCGATCACCCCCGTGCTTAGGCGGGCCGAGGAAAGGTTCGACGCCCTGACCCCCGAGCAGAAGACCCAGCTAATAGGGCTGCTCAACAGGGGGATCGACCTCGCGTTCTCGAAGCTCGAAGGCTTGGTGGAAAAACCGCCGATCGAGCCACCAAAGGGCCTGAGGAGGAGATGAAGGGGCCTATTTTCGGATTCCGAGTATTATCGGGGTTCCTAGGAATAAAAAACGAAAAAGCTTTTTAAGGAAGCCCCCCTGAGGTTTGGCGAGGGAGAAAAACATGAGGAGAGAAATCACGGTTGGGATCCCCAAGTTCGTGAGCAACGAGCAACTTCTCGCCGGGGCCGGAACCGCCGGAGGTATCCTATTCGGGGACTTCATGGCATCAGTGGTGACCACCGCCAGCAACCTAACGGGAGCGGCAGGCCTGCTTGGATCGGCTGTGGTCAAGGGATTGCTCGGGTTCGGACTGTACCGCCTGAGCAGCGGTGCCACCGGAATGGCCAGACCGTTGGGGTTCTTCGCCAGCGTCGGGTGCGTGGCGTCGATTGTCATCGATCTCGTCAGGTTCGCGTGGCCCGG
>JAFCZZ010000184.1 GCA_019314085.1 Deltaproteobacteria bacterium
CAAACGGTTGACGGAGGGGAAAACCGTTGTGGTGATCGAACATGATATGGACGTGGTCTTTTCACTGGCGGATCGGATTACGGTTCTGCACCACGGTACCATCCTTGCCACAGGGTTGCCCGATGAAATCAGGGAAAACCAGCAGGTAAAAGATGCATATCTTGGCGCATTGGAGGAATGAGTATGCTATTGGATGTTACAGACCTTAACACCTACTATGGTGAAAGCCACGCACTGCAAAATCTGTCGTTAAACGTTGCTGAAGGTGAAATTGTCGCCCTACTCGGTCGAAACGGGATGGGCAAGAGTACAACCCTGCAGAGTATCATGGGATTGATTACACCCAGGTCGGGAAAGGTTGTTTTTTGCGGTCGGGATATAACAGGATGGCGTCCACATAACGTGGCTAGGGAAGGGCTCGGCTATGTCCCCGAGGAGAGACGTATTTTCCCTAATCTCACGGTGCAGGATAACCTTTTGATGGGCGTAAAGGGAGGTAAAACCGACACATCTGATCCGAATGCCTGGACTGTGGAAAGGATTTATGAGCATTTCCCATTTATGAAAGATAGGATTCGGCAGAAGGGAGGTCTGCTCTCAGGGGGTGAGCAGCAGATGCTCACAATCGGGCGCACATTAATGGGAAACCCAAAACTGCTGATGATTGATGAGCCCACGGAAGGTCTCTCTCCGATAATGGTAAAGGAAGTCAAGGGCATTCTTGAGGAGATTGGCAAAGCGGGCATCTCTATTCTGCTGGTTGAGCATAACTTCAAGATGGCTATGTCCCTGGCACAGCGTGTCTTTGTCATGGGGAAGGGGCACATTGGTTTTTCAGGAACCTCAGAAGAGCTTAAAGCCAACCCAGAGGTAATCGCAACCTATCTGGAAGTGTAGAGACTTAGGTTAGCATATGGGATGGGTGGAATCCAGGATCATGCCGCCAGAGCGACGGATCGTCAGGAATCTTATTTTCCCCCTGCCAATTGGTGCGATGCATGAGGATTGGCTGTCTCGAAGGAGATGTATGAGCGTAACGTAAGGAGAGCATGTGGCTAATAACAACGAAAACAAGGTAATGTCTGCCAAAGAGGCGATCAGCCGGTTTGTCGTCGATGGTGAGGGGCTGATCATCGGTAATTACACGGTGGGAACCTGTGTCGAACTGATCTATGAGATCTGCCGTCAGGAAAAGAAAGGGTTTACACTCTATTCCCAGTCGGGCATCCTCGATGTGGATGTCCTGGTTAATGCGGGGTGTGTGGATCGTCTGGTGAGCACCTATGTGCTCCGATCCGGAGGGAAATCCGGAGGGGGAGCCGTCGAGCGGGCCCTGCAGGCGGAGACCCTGGAGATTGAGGATTACACCAACTTCAATTACAACACCCGCCTGGTCGCGGGGATGCACGGATTTTCCTTCATGCCGGTCTTTGAGGGGATCATAGACACCGATCTCTTCAGAAAACGGGGTTTCATGGGTGACGATAAGTACCGTGTTATCACCTGCCCCTATACGGGGAAGGAGATCCTCACCGTTCCCGCCGCCAATCCCGACACCTGCATTATCCATGTCCAGCGGGCCGATAAGTACGGCAATGCCCAGTACTGGGGAGCGATGGGGAGCGTCGCCGCCGCGGCGCTGTGCAGCAAAAAGATCATCGTGACCTGCGAGGAGATCGTCGAGCATGATGTGGTGCAAGCCAGTCCTCATTTTACGATCATCCCGGCATTCCGGGTCAACGCCGTTGTCGAGGTCCCCTGGGGCGCCCACCCCACGGAGGTTCTGGGATACTATAATCAGGATCGCTCTTTTTACGGGATGTTCACAACGGCCAATGCGACGGCCGACGGGGCGAACTCCTGGATGGACGAATGGGTTTACGGTTGCGAAGACCGCGAGGCCTATCTCGATCACTACGCGGAGGAATTCGGCATGGGGATGCTCGACAGGCTTCGAGCCAAGGCCTTCTATTCGGCGCCGGCAAACTACGGTGCCGCCTTCACTTCGTCCTGGGATGAAAACGGAAAAGAGAGGACAATGGGCGTTACCCTGGAAGAATTGGAAGAAACCCTGGAGAAAAGGGGGATGCTCTATGAGTAAGGGATATACACTGAATGAGTTGCAGATCATCATCTGTGCACGGGAAATCAAGGACTACGAGAACGTGATCATCGGAGCGGGACTGCCGATAACGGCGGGCGCCATGGCCAAGGCCCTCTACGCTCCCCACGCGACACTGATGATGGAATCGGGGATCATCGATTTTGAGCCTCTGGTTCCGCTCAACAACATAGCCGACGCCCATTCCTGCCGGGGTTTTTCGTATGTCACCGATCTCTTCTCCACCTTTACCATGACCTATCGCGGTTTTGTCGATGTCTGCTTTCTGGGAGTCGCACAGATCGACAAGTACGGCAACTTGAACACCACCAGCATCGGTGATTACTACAAACCTACGCTCAGACTGCCCGGATCGGGGGGAGCCGCCGACTTTATGTCCTACGCAAAGCACACGGTCCTCACCATGCGCGGCGGCGAGTTCATAGAGAAACTGGATTACCTCACCACCCCCGGCTACCTTGAAGGGGGCGACAGCAGGGAAAAAACGGGACGCTTTCCGAAGGGGTCGGGGCCTTCCATGCTCCTGACAACCAAGGGCGTCTTCAAATTCGACCCAAAGACGAAGGAGCTGTATCTCGCGAAGAGCCATCCGGGTGTGACGGTGGAGGAGATCAAAAAGGATATCCCCTGGGATCTGAAGGTGTCTCTCAATCTGACGGAGACGGAACCGCCCTCGGACAAAGAGATCGATTTTGTCAGACGGTTTGCCCCCGCTCAGTCTGCGGGGAGGGCATTGGAGAATGAACTGACCATTAATGCCGTCAAGAAGCGGGCCCAATTGCGTGGCAAGGTACAGTAGCCCTGGATGGCTATTGGACGACGTGCCAGGTATCATTTCAGTAAAGGGGGACGTTTTTCATAGTATCCCCCTTTTCCCTTTATAACACAGCCCAAATGAGTTACCTAATTACTGAGCATATACGACAGCGACTATTTTTAGAGGCTCTTCACCTCGGACAGCAGTTTGTCGAACTGCTCCACATCGACGACCGGTGATGTCCTAAAGGAAATCCCCGTCAGCTTACCGAGTGCCAGCGAGACAGCCAGCGCCTTCTCCGTATCGGGAAGGTCCAGGGTAAAGACGAGATCATCCTCCCCCGCCACGGCATACATCGATATAACCTTCCCGTCGTTCCGCTTGACGATCTCAATGGCCTCCGTGGTCCTCTCCGGAGAGGCCTTATGCAGGGCCTCTTTGGAATACTTCCCAAACATCATAAATATCGGCATGTTGGAATCCCTCCTTCCTGCTGGTTGGTGAGCGGTTCCGGGAAGATGCACCGGCATCTTCTGCCCTTTTATGTATCCATTTTAAGAGAGATTTTATACCCTTCAGAGCAGACAGTCAACAGCCGAGTTCAGGAGAAAAGATCAGGCGGGGAAATAGGACGGGGGGAAACAGCCGTGACGACTATTCCCCCCCGGTGAGTCTTACATCTTCATGCCGCCTTCGCAGAAGATAACCTGTCCGGTAATGAACTGGCTCTCTTCGGAGGCCAGGAAGAGCGCCAGGTTGGCGATATCCAGGGGCGAGCCTTTACGATTCAGGGGGACGAGGAAGGGGAGCATCGCGTCCAGTTTGTCCTTCGCCTCCTGAGGCATATTCTTCATCATGTCGGTCCAGATCATGCCGGGGGCAATGGCGTTGACGTTGACATTCTTGGGACCGAGTTCCTTGGCGGCGGTCTTGGTCATCCCGATGACGGCAGCCTTTGTGGCGGCATAGTTGAGCTGACCCGGATTGCCCAGGGCGCTGGTCGAGGATATGTTGATGATCTTTCCGTATCCCTTCTCGCGCATATACCGCGCCGCGCACTGGATACCATAGAAGACGCCGGTTTGGTTGACGGCGACCACCTGGTCCCACTGTTCGTCCGTCATCTTGTGCAGCATGACGTCACGGGTGATACCGGCATTGTTTACCATGATGTCGAGGGTACCGAACTCCTTGATCGCCGTATCGACCATGTTCTGGACCACTTCGCGGGAAGCGACGCTCCCGATAACGGCCACCGCCTGGCCGCCCGCGGCCTTGACCTTCTCCACAGCGGCGTTCGCATCCGCTTCGTTGACATCATTGATAACGATCTTCGCGCCCTCTTCGGCAAAACGCAGAACGATCCCCTCACCGATGCCGCGCCCGGATCCTGTTACAATTGCTACCTTATCTTTCAGCCTCATTCTCAATCCTCCTTACGCTATAATAGAATTTTCGCTCGCTGGATCAGCCCCGGTCCAACCGCCGGTTCCACAGCGGAACTATACAAAGAATGGTCCCGTGTCAAGAAATAATGGTCATACGCCTTGGCACGGGGCACCGATGTTCGTGAGTGGAAAGTCCCTTTTCAGAGACCGAGTCCCACTATTCCTTGAAAAAATCGAGCAGGACCCGGTTGACTTCCTTGGAGCTTTCCAGGCAGAAACAGTGGCCGGCCCCCTTGACAACATACCGTCTGGCCCGGGCGTTCTCGGGAGGCATCATCCGGTCCTCGTCACCCGTCATCACCAGGACGGGACACCGGATCTCCCCGAGGCGTCTCTTTACGTTGAAGAAAATCAAGGCCTTCATCTGCCCGGCCGCCCCTTGCGGCGTCGGCTGATACTGCAGCGACCTCGCGACAAACCCCTCCACCTTTTCCGGTTCCTCTCGAATGAAGCGGTCGGAAAATATCAGAGGAAGCCTTTTGTGAGTCGCCTCCTGGGCGGACACCCCCGGGACACTGATCGAACCCAGGATTTCCATGACCTCCCGCCCCGGCTGGACGGCATGCCGCCCGCCATGGCTCGTGCAGCCCAGAACTGCCTTACCGACACGGCCGGGATAATCCAGGGTCAGCACCTGGGTGATGAGGCCGCCCATGGAGACGCCAAAGAGATGCGCCTTGTCGATCCCGAGATGATCCAGGAGACCCACCACGTCGGCCGCCATATCGTCGATTGTAAAGGGCTCCGACGGAACCGTACTGCCGCCCACCCCCCGGTTGTCGAAGGTGATGACCTGAAAGCGCTCCGCCAGGGCG
>JAFCZZ010000185.1 GCA_019314085.1 Deltaproteobacteria bacterium
CGCTCGTTGAAAGCGGATTCAAGATACGGGCATTTTCAAAGGCCAGGGCCCTCGGCCTCTGGCAGATAATACCCTCAACCGGCTATAGGTACGGGCTCAAGCGCGATCTGTGGATTGATGAGCGCATGGATCCTGAGAAGTCGACCCGGGCGGCCATAGCCTATCTGAAGGAACTCCACGGGATATTCGGAGACTGGCTGACGGTCCTGGCCGCCTATAACTGCGGGGAGGGGAGGGTGCTCAAGGCCATATCACGGCAGCAGATGAATTACCTCGATAACTTCTGGGATCTTTATCGTCAGCTTCCCCCGGAGACGTCAAATTACGTTCCGCGTTTCCTCGCAACAGTTCACATGATCAAAAATCCTGAGAAATACGGTATCGATCTGAATCGTGATCAGGAAAAACCAGTACCCTTTGAAACGGTCAGGACAGAAAAAAGTGTCCGGCTCAAGGACGTGGCACAGATGCTCGATGTGCCGAAAGAGTTATTGGATTCCCTCAACTCGGAGCTTCGGTATAAAACGACGCCGGATACCTATGAGTTGAAAATTCCGGCAGGACTTGAAGAAAAATTTGCCCTGATTATCGACAAGGTGGCGAGGGCGAAGAAGCCTGGCGGTGCACGGTATATACGCTATAAGGTAAAAAAAGGTGATACCCTCTCTGTCCTTGCACGGAGGTATAAAAGTTCGGTCAATGCGATACGGGCGGCAAACCACCTTACCAGCAAACACTGGATCAGAGCGGGCAGATGGATCAAGATCCCCTCCCGCGGTTATGTCTATTCTAAGAAACGGCAGCGCCCTGCTACGATCAAGGGGGGCGCTGTAGCGACATACCGCGTAAAAAAGGGGGATTCCCTCTGGCTCATTGCAAAGCGCTTCGGGACAACCATCTCAGAGATAAAGGCGTTGAATGGCCTCCGGAGAAACGACCTCAGCATCGGTCAGATCATCAAGATACGGGGGGCTGTCGCGAAGGGCAAGACCACAGCATCAAAGACCTATGTTGTAAGAAAAGGGGATACGCTGTCTACGATAGCGTCGCGAAAACGAATGGGACTCAACAGACTCCTCAAGCTAAACAATCTCCGCGAAAATGCCCTTATTCGTCCTGGTCAAGTTCTAACAATAAAGTAGTCTTAGAGATCATAGTTAAAGTTCTACTTTAAGTTTTGATCTCCTACTCCAGGTGGTATTCTTTCAGCGCAAAGAAGATCTCTTTTCCCCTTTTCCTCATCTCCTCGGCCTCTGCCGGCTCTTCATGGTCGTATCCCAAGAGGTGGAGGATGCCATGGATCATCAGGTAGTCAAATTCATCTTCGGGTGAAAGGTTTCCTGTCTGCGCATCCCGCAGGGCCGTCTCTGTCGATACGACGATGTCTCCAAGGACGGTGGGATTGATGTTGCCGAATTCCCCCTCATTCATGGAGAATGCGATAACATTGGTGGGGTAATCCCTACCCAGATACTCCCGGTTGATTTCAGTAATTCCTTCATCATCCACAAAAACCAGACTGACCTCCCGGTCTTCCTCTCCCAATACCTTCAGGATGATCCCCAGTGAGCGTTTGGCCCGTAGAAGATCTATCTCTACGGTGGTTTGTCTATTGGTTGCCAGAATTTTCATGCAGGTTTATTTGGGGAGGGCTGTTGATATTCTATCCTCCGGTGAAATATGCCGGTGAGTATCCGGGTAAAGATCTCACCAATCTTTCTCAGATCACGAAAGGTCAGATCGGATTCGTCAAGCTGCCCCTCTTCCACCACCTGCTGTATCCTGCTGTTGACAAGGTTCTTTATCCGCGCTGGGGTTGGGTTTGAGAGCGTTCGTGACGATGCCTCTATCACATCCCCGAGAAGGACAAGCCCCGCTTCCTTCTTCTGAGGTTTCGGACCGGGATATCGAAAGTCTCCCTCCAGGATTGACTGACCCGAGGTCTTACACTCCTTCTTTGCTTTCTCATGAAAATAACTTACGAGACTTGTACCATGATGCTGCTGTATAATATCCGTTATTGCCTTCCCGAGGTTGTGTTCCCGTGCCAGTTCACACCCGTCCTTAACGTGAGAAATAATGACGAGACTGCTCATCTGGGGAGAGAGGTCATCGTGACGATTTTTCCAGTTTGGTTGGTTCTCTATAAAATAGAGGGGCTTTTTCATCTTCCCGACATCGTGGTAATAGGCGCTCACCTTAGCCAGCATGGCATTTGCGCCGATTTCTTCAGCGGCCGCTTCCACCAGAGACGCCACGATAACGCTGTGATGATATGTCCCGGGTGCCATCATAAGTAATTCCTGGAATATCGGTTGATTCAGGTTGGCCAGTTCCAGGAGCTTTATGTCCGTGGTATAGCCAAACAATGATTCAAAGAGAGGAACAAGGCCGGAGACAATAAAGCCCGATAAGACACCTCCCAGGATTCCCATCACCAGTCGGATCAGAGTCTCAATTGTGAAGAGACTACCGGAGAGAAGGGAAAGACACAGTATGGCCCCCATATTGACCACCCCTACCACGAGTCCGATCTTCAAAAAAGCCGAACGCCGTTCGCAACGGATGATATAGTGCGCCGCGACCACGCTTCCCACAAGGGAAAGCATGAATATTGATGTCTTATCTTCAAACAGAAAGGCCGCCATGAGGGAAGAAAAAACGGAGAATATCAGACCTTCGTTCCTGCCGATAAGGATTGCAACGAGCATGGTACCTATGGTGAATGGTATGGCATAGATACAGACAGACGCCGGGATAAGTTTATAGGTCAGACCTACGGAGTCGCATATGAATATGCCCACTTTTACCAGAACCACCTGGAGGATTATCACAATACCCATGAACAGGATATCTGTGAGCACAGTTCGTGACGAGCGAAACCGCGAACTGGACATGCGGTAGAAGATAACGGACAGGAGCACTATGGTAAGGAATATTCCTGAAAATACAGAGGCATTTATAAATCGACTCCCCTCTTTCCCTTTATAGAAGGCGTCGAGTTTATCCAGATCTGCCGGTGTTGTTTTCTCTCCTTCCCGGATGATCATTTCATTTTTTTGAACCTCATACAATACCGGCTTTACCTCGTCGGAGACGGTCTGTTTTCTTTTTTCCGTTGCGTTTTTGGCGAAGGTGAGATTTGGTCGTACAGCCTTTTGTGTCAGGGACAGCATGATGCCGTCGGGCTTTTTGTTTTCGAACAGTGCCGCTGCGTTTTTACGGATAAGGCCACGCATCTTGCCCGTATCCCGTATCGATGACAGGTCATTCAGATCCTTTTCCTCCTGATTCCGTATCTCCCGTATCGTTATGCCCTTGTCCCGGTGAAGGTCCAAGACATCTCTGTTGCCGATCAAACCGGTGCCGTACGTGTAATACACAAGCCGTACGATATTGTTGCACAGATCGATAGGGAAGCCGCGTCCGGCAAGCATCTTGAATTCTCCATCGGTCAGGGGGATCTCCGAGATATCTTCGAATTGATTTTTTGCCTCCCCAGCGGACGTTTTTTTTGTGTCAGACGTACCGATATTCCCTTTGATATACTCTCCTGTAGCAAGGAATGCCTTTGACAGGGCTATCCCGATCTTTGCGGGCATGTTACTGTCATAGTCGTAGATGTCCCGTGTGCTCTCGACGGCCACTGCCCTTTTCTGTTCGGTTGCCGCCCTGTCAATGACAAGAAAGTCACGATCTGCCTGTATGTCCTTTGTGATAATAGCACCCACCTTATATTCAGGGGGGGCAATACGAAGGATCTGGGGAGAGAGGATAAGGGTCAGGATCAGGCCCACACAAATCGCTATACCGGACTTCCGGGAAAAGACCTCGCTGAGGATCCGGTTGATCAATCTGATCCCAGCATCTCCGTTGGCTGTTCCATTCTGAGGGGGTTTTTTTATGGCCATAGATTTGTGACAACTACTCGCTGCCCATCGATTTTTCGCTGCCGAGATGACTGTATGCCCGTATAATCTCCTGGACCAGGCGGTGTCTTACCACATCTATCTCTGAAAAGTAAACAAACCTGATATCCTCGATCCCCTTCAGGAGGGTTTCTACCTCTATCAGACCCGATATCTTATTGGGGGGAAGATCTGTCTGGGTCACGTCCCCGGTTATGACGGC
This sequence comes from Deltaproteobacteria bacterium, assembly GCA_019314085.1. Next base: position 4,132 of record JAFCZZ010000185.1, read on the forward strand.
CTTCGAGCCGAAGCCGAGTCTCGTGAGGAACATCTTCATCTGTTCCGAGGAGGTGTTCTGTGCCTCGTCCAGGATGACGAACGCATCATTCAGTGTTCTTCCCCTCATGAACGCGAGGGGGGCCACTTCGATGATTCCCTTACTGATCAATGCGGATGCCCTTCCGAAATCCATCATGTCGTAAAGGGCGTCATATACCGGTCTCAGATAGGGATTGACCTTTTCAGACAGGTCACCCGGAAGGAACCCCAGCCGTTCCCCGGCCTCTACGGCGGGCCGTGTAAGGATGATCCTGCTCACGCTCTTTTCGAGGAGTGCCCCAACGGCCATGGCCATGGCAAGGTAGGTCTTGCCGGTTCCCGCGGGGCCTATACCGAAGACGATATCGAATTTCCTGATTGAATCTATATATGCCTTTTGTGCGATGCTCTTCGGTGTGAGCTCTTCGGCGTGATTACCTTCTTCTTTGATGATATGAAGACGGTGTCGAGGAATATTGTCTCCAGGTCTGCAGAGCTGTTTTTTGAGAGTATTCGATGTGCATAATCGACGTCATTGGAATAAATCGGATAGCCTTTCTCGATGATGCCGTATAACTGAGACAGGAGATTTTTGACGAGGCTACAGTCGTCCGCACCGCCCGATATGGAAACAGTTGATCCTCTGGCGTTGAGCTTCACACGTCCCAGTTTTTCGACAACCTTGCGATTCCGGTCCTGCTCTCCGAGCAGAACCTTCAGTTTGTCATTGTCCGGGAAGTGTATCTTGCTGACAGAGACGTCTTGATGGGTTTTTTCTTCCAAATGATGCACAACCTGCCTGTGTAATGTCGGTATCCTACCACACCTTTGGCATATGTCCAACAGGTATTGTTTCCTTTGAAACCGGTGTTTTCGTGATGGGTTGGTCTTTTGATGCTAAACAAGCAGTTGACATTCTCATCCCCTTTGCACCACAATGTCCGCAGGGAATCAATTTGAAAGGGGAGGCTTATGCTGAATGATCAACCGTGGAAGGTGCACAATCCCGGAGGGGTCAGGCGCGTGATTGTTACCAAACAGCTGCCGGGCGAACGATGGCTTGAAATCCTTGTGCAGGCGGCTTGTCGGGTGGATGTCTGCACCTCAACAGACATTCTCGGTAACGACGAGATACGTTCAGCGATAGGTGACCGGTGCCAGGGGGTTATCGGACAGCTGACAGAGGCCTGGGGAAAAGAGCTTTTTTCTGCCCTTGATGATGCTGGCGGAAAGGTATACAGCAATTATGCCGTTGGGTATAACAACGTGGATGTTGATGCCGCGACGCGGCACGGGATCTGTGTGGGGAATACACCGGGCGTTTTGACCGAAACCACCGCTGAGATGGCCATAGCCCTGACATTCGCGGCGGCGCGGCGGGTGGTGGAGGCTGATAGATTCATGCGCGAAGGGAAATTTACGGGCTGGCTCCCGACCCTTTTCCTCGGGGAACTTCTCTACCGGAAGACAGTCGGCATTATCGGTGCGGGACGAATCGGCACCGCCTATGCGCGCATGATGGTCGAGGGATACAAAATGGACCTCCTCTATTATGATCTGTACAGGAACGGTGTCTTGGAAGAATATATTGCCGCCTACGCGGACTTTCTGGTATCACGTGGAGAAAGACCAGTGACCTGCAGGCGGGCCGAGAGTGTTGAGGAGGTCTTGCAGGCGGCCGATGTCGTGAGCCTGCATCCGGTTCTCGATCCCGGCACGCACCGGCACGCACCATATGATCAATGCCGAACGGCTGAGAATCATGAAGAAAAGCGCAATCTTGGTCAATGCAAGCAGGGGACCGTTAATCGATGAGGAGGCCCTTGTGGATTATTGCCGGGATAACCCGGAATTTCGAGTGGGGCTCGATGTCTTTGAGGATGAACCGGATCTGAAACCGGGCCTGAACATACTTGACAATGTGGTCATGGTGCCCCATCTCGGGTCGGCAACCATCTGGACGAGACAGAGTATGGCTATTCTTGCGGCAGGAAACGTGGCGGGGATCCTGATGGGATATCCGGCGTGGACGGGGGACAGCAGCCTGCCCTTTCTGGAGGACGACCCTCCCAAGGCAACGCCGAGCATCGTCAATTCCGAAGAGATGGGTATTGCGGAATATGCAGAGTAAAAGGAGCATGCCATGAGAATCGCGGACAGTATAGAACGCCTGGGGGTTGAAACCGCCTTTGCGGTTTCCGCCGAGGCGGCCGCTTTCGCGGCAGAGGGCAACAAGGTATATCCCTTTCATCTGGGTGATATGAACATCATAACGCCTTCCAACATTATGGACGCGGCTGAAAAGGCAATGCGGGGAGGAAAGACAGGCTATTGTCCGAACGCGGGGATACCCCAGTTGCGTGAGCTGTTGGCCGATGATGTCAGCGGATCACATGGGATTGATTATACCATGGAAAATGTCTCCATC
>JAFCZZ010000186.1 GCA_019314085.1 Deltaproteobacteria bacterium
TATGATTACTTGTATACCTTGACCACGCCCCATGGAACGTTAATGCCTCAAAAGAGATCAGGATCCGGGACCTATTTTATGCAAATTTCACTATCGTTATAGTGAACATGTTTTCGATTTAGCCTGCTCGTCAGTATCCCGTCCGATTTTCATTGTAAAGCAAAAAAAGCCATGACCCGAGGGCCATGGCTTTTTTGGATTGGATATAGTTATCAGATGCTACAGCATCTCATAGATACCGGCCGCGCCCATACCGCCACCGATACACATGGAGACGATTCCTCTCTTCAGTTTCCGCCTTTTCATTTCGTGCAGCAACTGGGTAGTCAGCTTCGCGCCGGTGCATCCCAGAGGATGGCCGATGGCGATCGCGCCGCCGTTCGGGTTGATCTCGCCCTTCCAGTACCTTTCGGTAAGACCGAGTTCCCTGCAGGAATACAGGGCCTGGGAGGCGAAGGCCTCATTGATCTCGAACAGTTCGATGTCGTCCGTCGTCATCCCGGCCAGCTTCAGGACCTTCGGGATCGCGTAACGGGGGCCGACACCCATCTCCTCCGGCTTGTTTCCCGCAACCGCATAATAGGTCAGCTTGGCGAGGGGTTTCAGCCCCAGTTCATCCGCTTTCTCGGCGGACATGATCATCTCATCGAGAAGGCAGCCCCGTCCGTCATCTGTGACGAGTTCGCCGCGGTCACCGAACCGCCCAGCTTGAAGGGAGATTTCAGTCTCGCCATGTTCTCCATTGTCGAGGGCCATCTCACACCATCATCCATATCAAAGACAAAGGTATCTCTGACCCACTGCCCCTTCTTGTCCTTCTTGTACTTCCAGGCATCGATGGGAATGATTTCCTCTTTCCACACGCCCGACTGTACGGCATCGTAGGCCCTGTGGTTGCTCTCCAGTCCCATCTTGTCCTGGTCTTCACGGCTAATGCCGTAATTGGCCGCAATATTCTCCGCGGTGATGCCCATCGACACATAGGCCATCGGGAGATCACCCCAGTCGGGATGCGGGCGGGTTATCCATCCACCCATCGGTATATGACTCATGGTCTCGCAGCCGCCGGCAACAATTATATCCGACCATCCCGCCCTGACCTTTGCGGTTGCATCCGCTATGGACTGGATACCGGAAGAGCAGAAACGGTTGACCGTCATTCCCGAGGTGGTTATCGGGAACCCGGCACCAAGCCCTATGACCCTGCCGAGGTTCATCCCCTGTTCGGCCTCGGGGAATGAACACCCACAGACTATATCGTCGACATCTTCGTGTTTGACCTGCGGCACTCTTTTCATAAGTCCCTTGAGCACCTGGATTCCTATCTCGTCTCCTCTGGTCTGGGCAAGACCGCCTCTCTTGTACCGTCCGCCCGGACTCCTTACTGTCTCAACAATAACAGCTTCACGCATAATAATCCTCCTTATCGTCTGGTGCCGCGCGGGTTCTGCGCGGCTCAACGGTTAAATTTAGTTACGAAGCGGTTTGCCCGTCGTGAGCATGTGCGTAATACGCTCCTGCGTCTTCGCCTCACCGGCAAGACTGAGGAATGCCTCCCGTTCGCGATCAAGGATCGCGTCTTCGGTCACGAAGGTGTTCTCGGGACACTGACCACCGGAGAGGACCCACGCAACCTTCATGGTGACATGCAGGTCGTAGTCGGACATGTAGTTCCCATGTTTCATGTTGAACAGGTAGGCATGCACGATACCCATAAAGTTCTCTCCCATAACGGGGATCATGTCAGGCTTTTTCCTCCTGAAGCTCCTGGCCATCGCCAGGACGAGGTCCTTGGCGTCCCAGATCTGGTGCGCACGGTTGAGACTCAGATTTTCTGTCTTCCTGACATATCCCATTTCCATCGCCTCCACCGCGCTGGTGGACACCGATGCCTGTGCGATGTTCCCCAGGATCTTCTGATAGATGGGATCCAGGTTTGCAACCTCACCGATACCAGACGGCAGGCCCTCGGTGCAGCGCACCATCAGTTCCTTGCATCCGCCACCCGCGGGGAGCAGACCAACGCCTACTTCCACCAGGCCCATGTATGACTCGCCGCAGGGCTGGCAACGGTGGCCGTGCATGGCTATCTCGCAGCCTCCGCCCAGTGCCATACCCGCCGGAGCGGTGACGACCGGTTTGTCCAGATATTTCAGTCTCATGTTGGCGTACTGCAGGTTGTGGATCTCTTTACCGATATCATCCCACTTTCCCTCCTGGACTGCCACGAGGAGGTTAAAGACATTGGCGCCTACCGAATAGTTCGTGGCATGGTTCGCAACGACCATACCCTCGAAATCCTTCTCCACGATATCACAGCTGTCGTATATCATCTGTGTGAGGTCACCATCGATGGCGTTCATCTTGGTGTGGAATTCGAGGCATGCCACGCCGTCACCGATATCCACGAGAGAGGCGCCTGCATTCTCCTTGATGACCTTCTTCTTCGCCTTGAGCTCGGGGAGGAGGATAATCCGGGGATTATCTTCCATCTTCGCGTACGCCTTCTTGGCGAAGTCGTAGTAGTATTTTCCGTCCTTCTTCTCCGTGTAGAAGGTCTCACATTTTTTCTTCAGCATCTCGGTGATCTTTTCGGGGACATCCAGCCCGAGCTTCTTCATCACCTCTACCGATTCCTTCACACCAACAGCATCCCACGTTTCGAAGGGGCCCATCTGGTGGTTGTATCCCCACTTCATGGTGTTGTCGATCTGGTACACCGTGTCGGCGATTTCGGGAATGCGGTTTGCCGAATAGATGAAGTTCCTGCAGAGGTACTGCCGTGCGACATCGGCGGCGGCATCCTTCTCGGAATAGAAGAGGGCCTTCAGCTTCGCGCCGAACCCTCCGGCTGTCTTCGCCGCCTCTGTAATGGATTCGAAGACAGGTTTCTCGAAGGGGGCATACTCCATGGTCTTATAGTCGAGGACCAGTTTGACTTTCTTCCCCTTCTCATTCTTCGCCCTCTTGTAGAAGCCCTGCCCCGACTTGTTGCCGAGCCACTTGTTCTCCAGCATCTTGGCCATGAAATCGGGGCCCTTGAAGATATCGACCATCTCATCGTCCGGTACCGCCGCGACGAGATTCTTGTTGACATGATCGCCGGTGTCCAGACCGACGAGGTCAAGGGTTCCGAAGATCGCGGAGCCGGGTCTGCCGAGGGGCTTGGAGATGATGGCATCCATCTCCGGCACCGACATTCCCTTGCTGACCATGGTGTCGATCGCGTTCGATATATCAAAGGTACCGATACGGTTCGCGATAAAGTTGGGAACGTCTTTGCAGAGGACAACGCCCTTGCCGACGACGTTCTCCAGAAAATCTTTCATGTAGGCAACGAGATCCTTCTTCGTTGTCACGTCGGGTATCAGCTCCACCAGCCTCATATAGCGGGGAGGATTAAAGAAGTGCACGCCCAGGAAACGTTCCTTCATCTTCGCGCCCATCTTCGACGAGATATCCTTGATCGGAATCCCGGATGTGTTGGAGGCAACGATACAATCTGCCTTCACAACCTTTTCCAGCTTCGCGAAGAGCTCCTGTTTGATCTTGAGGTTCTCGACCACCACCTCGAGCACAAAATCAACATCCTTCAGGAGGTCGTTGTTGTCTTCAAGGTTACCGATGGTGATCATCGACGCAAGCTTTTTGGAAAAGAAGCTTGCCGGTTTGGATTTCGTCACGCCGGCCAGCCCGTTCGCCGCGAAACTGTTTCGCCACGCCTTGCTCTCCTTTGTCAAACCCTTCTTCAGATCCTTTTCGCTCGGATCAAAGGGAGGCACGATATCAAGCATCACGCTCTCGATCCCTGCATTGGCCAGGTGAGCTGCTATCGTAGCACCCATGACTCCCGCCCCTATAACGGCGGCTTTCCTGATTTTATACGGCATATCACTCCTCCTTCGTTAGGTGTAAAACAAGCATTTTGTTTTACGTTTGGTTTGTCCTAGACCGCATCGGATTTTTTGAGACCCTCTATGAAAATCCTCAAGCACCCGTCAACGTTGGAATGTATCCTCTCCTCTCTGGTTGCCTCTTTACCGATAAAGAGGTGAAGCGAAATCACCCCGTTGAGCATTCCCCAGAAGGCATTCCTCATGACCCTTACATCCTCTCTCCCGAGAAGAAATTCTCCTTTGTCAATCCCGTATTGAAATATGCTCTCAGTAACGGAGATCGCCTTGTTTGTTTCCTGGATAATTCTTTGATCTGTATCTTGTGAAAGGTTCAAATTATCGGCATGCATCATGAAATTCATCAGGAGCCTGAACAGCTCCCTGTCCTTCAGGAAAAAACCCACATAGAGATGGGCGAACCCCATCAGGACCTCCGACGCGCTGCTCTTGCCGTCAAATATGGGAAGGACCTCCTTGTGAACCCTCCCGATATCGTCCAGCAGTATCTGGGCGCATAGCTCTTCCTTACTGCTGAAATAGAGATAGATCGCCCCCTTGCTCAACTCGGCCTTTCTCGCGATATCCGCAATGGTGACAGGCCTGTTCCCCTGTTTGAAGAACAGCCTCCTGGCAGCCTTGAGAATGGCCTTCCGCCTCTGCCTTTTCTCTTTCTCTCTGCGTTTCTCCAGAACCAATCGCGTTCCCCCATTTACGCGCTTGTTTTAAATGCCCTCGGGCCCAGCATGCAATGGCAACAAGGGCTTCTATCTAAACAAAGGTCAAAATATGACCACAGGTCATGCCCCTCTTAAGCGATAAAGTCCACGTTGTCAAGGAAAAATTCCGTTGATCCAACATATAGTCTGGCAAAGGGGGAACAGGGTGTTACGGTTCCTTGGTTTCAGGGCAACGGTATGGTTGTGGAAGACACTGCCGGGGACAGCATTAGGATTCAGGAATACGTCAATTTATTGTTGACAGGGGGGTCGATAAAGATTATAAGCGACAATTCGTTTTCTAATGACACCATAACGCGTCCCCATCGTCTAGTGGCCTAGGACACCGGCTTTTCACGCCGGCAGCCGGGGTTCGACTCCCCGTGGGGACGCCATTTTTATCATCAATGGGTTACATGGTCATCGTAACCCTTTTTTAGTTTTAACGTCACCTCACGGACACTGTCAATCCTGGCTTTGGGGGTG
>JAFCZZ010000187.1 GCA_019314085.1 Deltaproteobacteria bacterium
TCGATGGTTTCTCCCCACAGGTAGAGGTGATTTTTGTCAAAAAACATCTTTCCATCGGATACGATGCCTGTTTCATTTGCAATACTGAAGTGCGCCTTTTCCCCTTCAAGGAGATCCTCACCACTCTTTATGAATACGTGTCCTTCGGCCGTCGCTTCATCCTTTAACCGGTCCAATATGACAGTATCGGCCTTAATGAATCCGCCCTCAAAAGAAATGATGACATTTCCGCTGGCCTGATACGTCTCGGAATCACTGTCATATGAAAGGGTCTCCGCCTCTATATCCACCCGCTTCGGCATATCCGGAACAGAGGCAAGGGAAAGGTCACCGCACAGAAGCAGAGACAGTGACATGAAAAACAGTATAGACCTTTTTCTCACGAGGCAATCTCCAGACAGAATTTTCAATATGTAAGGGAAACAGACCGTATCTATCATAGAAGTCTCTTTTTCGGAAGACCAAAAATAACTTCCCGACAGGCATGGCTACACGGGAGACAAAAAGCGGGGCGTCTCTCATGTATCGGCAGAGGCCATCCCTTCATCCGTTCACGGGGCATATCGCGCAGGTATGTGATCGGATCACACCCTCCTAATCCCGCAGGGCACCTCCAGGCAGACTGCCAGCCTCTCACAACCAAAAAAGATGTATTGACAATGGCTTGAATTTAAACTACAAAAGTCCCCTACATCGACCGGAGAAGAGCCTGATTGTCAGGCCCTTCAGCCGGACCGAACGCACCCTTGGGAGAATAAAAGTGGATGAAGCCTTGGCAGTAACATCAGCAGATATCGGAAGACACTTTCATGGAAACGTCCTCGACATGATACTGGATTCGGGACCCATGGTTCAATTTGTGCTTCTGTTGCTCCTCTTCTTTTCCGTGGTTTCGTGGGCTATCATTATTACAAAATATAGACTGATTAATAGGTCCAAAAAAGAAAATGAGCTGTTTCTCGACCAATATATGAAGATCAATAAATTGTCGGAGGTCTTTCCCGAATCGAAAAAATTCAGATATTCCCAGATTGCCAAGGTCTTCAGATCCGGCTACACCGAGCTGGTGAAAATCGCCGGAATTCGAAAGGAGATTCTTACGGATGCGGACTCCGAAGCGTCGTGGTCACTGGAGATGAAAGGGTTGGATAACATCGAAAGGGCCCTGAACAGGGCGTGTGATTCGGAGACAACAAAACTGGAGAGTTCACTGGGATTCCTCGCTACGACGGGGAGCGCGTGCCCCTTTATAGGGCTTTTCGGAACCGTATGGGGTATCATGAACGCGTTCAAAGGCATCGGGGTAAAGGGCTCCGCCACACTGGCAGTAGTCGCCCCGGGAATATCGGAGGCCTTGATAGCTACCGCCGCAGGTCTGGCAGCGGCTATACCCGCAGTCATCTTCTATAACTACTACACCAACAGGATACGGACCATGACGGTGGAGACAGACAGTTTCTCTTCGGAATTTCTCAATATCGTGGAAAGGTATTATACAAAGAGTACCCGCAAATGAGATATGCACGGAACCGAAGAAACGCCGCAACGCGGCCTATATCGGATATCAACGTTACGCCGCTTGTCGATGTGATACTGGTTCTGCTGATAATTTTCATGGTCACCGCACCCATGTTGCAGATGGGGATAGACGTGAATCTTCCCCGGGTAAAGGCCAAGACGGTGGATGTCGGCGAGGAGAAACTGATATTGTCGATAAACAGCAAAGAAGAGATTTTTATCAACAAATACCAGACATCCATAACGGGCTTGAAAACCAAGCTGGAGGGCATCTTCGCCTCACGAATAGACAGAGAGATATTCATGCGTGCAGATAAAGCAATCCCCTACGGGTTTGTGGTTCGCGTTATGTCCGAAGTACGCAAGGCCGGCGTTGATAAGTTGGGAATGATCACAGAATCTCCGAAGGAATAGGAATGACTTTTTTAACGGAGGCGCTGGAGAAAAACCATGATGATGCCACGGGCCTGAATAACATGGTCGTGCTCTCGTTTCTCCTCCATGCCCTTATCCTTTCGATCATATTTTTTTCCCCATCTCTGCCGGACCCCAGATGGACCTTTGGGCCGACATATGTGGTAGATCTGGTGAGTCTTCCTTCAAGTTCCGTGGAGGTGCGATCTTCCGAGGAGATTTCGAGGGAAGTGGTCGGCATGAATCGCAAGAATCACTCAGTGGTCATGAAAAAAGAGGTCGGGACGGATTTGCCTATTCCTACCCGGAAAGCGAAAACCCATAGGAAAGAGGCTGGAACCGTCGATACGGCGATAGAGGGTATAAAGAAAAAGATTGCCTCTACCGCTACACCCCCTGCCACTGCTAAAAGCGGCTCCCAGCCGGTAGCATCTTCCGGCCACCCCGAGCTGAATATGCAGATGAAGGTGTATTACTCTGTCGTCTGGTCCATGATAAAGGGAAAATGGGCTCTGCCTGAAGGCATTCTGCACAATGCCAATCTTGAAACCGTCATAGAAGCAAAGATCCTGAAAAACGGCAGCGTGGCAAGCTTGATCTTTGAGAAACAATCCGGCAACAGATATTTTGATGAATCCGCTCTGAAAGCGATCAAGAAAGTGGGAAAGTTTCCCCCTCTCCCCGAGTGGTTGAATAAAAAATATATTGATCTGGGAATACGGTTTTACTCATCGGAACTACAAAGGTAAAAAGCCGAATTTTGATGGCCTTAAAAGCCTTGCTATGCCGTGTTGTGACATTATAATGGAGAGCAGGAGCGCCGCCGGGAAGTCAAGCTTGGAGAAATCCCAGAGACAAGTGACTCCCGGCTATTGCAGGAGAGGTGATGCGTAAGATAATAAGTCTTCTTATTTTCTCAGCGATTTTCTGGTGTAACTCAGCGGCCTGCGGTAAGGTGTACATAGATATAAACTCCCCTGCATTCCAGAAATTCCCGGTTGCGATACCGGAATTTAAAAATCTGGGAACCACGGAACCGGAAGAGGACCTATCTGTATGGTTTGCGGACCAGCTGTCCCGTACCCTGAAGATTACCGGATTTTTCAAGATAATCAGTCACGATGCCTTCCTCGAAGACCAAGACAGTGCCGGAATCACCATCGGAGAAATAGACTTCTCCGCCTGGTCAAGTATCGGCTCCGATTTCCTCGTAAAGGGAGGATTCCGTTATGACGGCAAAAATCTTGCCGTTGAGTTCCGTCTGTTCGATACCATAGAGGGGAGATTTCTTGCCGGTAAAAAATACTGGGGGAAATCCGAAGAAAAGAAGATCATGATTCTCAAGTTTGCGGACGAGATACTCCTTGCACTGACCGGGAGGGGTGGCGTTTTTGACACGAAGATAGCCTTCGCCGGGAAAAAGGGGAACAATTCTGAGATATATACGACAAACTTCGACGGTTCCGATCCCGTTAAGATAACCACCTATAATTCCCTCACCCTCTTTCCCCAGTGGTCGCCGGACGGGTCAAAAATAGCCTTTACCTCATATAAGGACGGAAATCCTGATTGCTATATAACAGAAATGGCCAGCGGGAGAACACAAAAGATATCCTCTTTCAGGGGGCTGAATTTACCGGCATCCTGGTCTCTTGACAGCAAGAAGATCTTGTTGGTCCTCAGCAAGGATGGCAATGAGAATATCTACATCAAGCACCTCGATAGCGGCAGACTTCAGCGCCTGACGAATGATCGAGCCATAGACGTATCTCCAGCGTGGTCAACCGACGGAAAAAAAATAGCCTTTGTATCGAACCGTTCCGGGTCTCCCCAGATCTTTGTTATGAATTCGGAGGGGAAGAATGTGAGGAGACTGACCTTCAAAGGCTCATACAACTCGTCACCCTGCTGGTCGCCCGATGGGACCAGAATAGTGTATGAAGGATCGTCAAACGGTTGCTTCCAGATATTTTCCATTGGAGAAGATGGGGACAATCTCATGCAACTCACCTTTGAAGAGGGAGGGGGGGAATCTCCCTCCTGGTCACCGGACGGACGGTACCTGGTTTTCTCTTCGAAGAAAAACGGCCGGGAAAGGGTATGCGTGATAAACGCTAATGGGCTGAATCTACGGGTATTACCCGGCATAAAAGGGGTGAAATCATTTAATAGTCCATCGTGGTCCCGTCATCTAAATTTATATTGAATTTACAACTGTTTTGTGTTTTAAGGAGAAAGGTTTATTAATCGTATTCACCAGAGATACTCTTGAGGGGAGGAATGCGGCTCTTGTAATCGGAGTGTCTGTGTCTCCTGCAGCCGAGAGTTCCTGAGCGAATATATAATACAAATTTTTTGGAGGAGGAGATATGAAAAAGCATTCTATTGTTGTGGGCCTTCTGATACTTATATGCAGCCTTTCACTGATGTTTGTCTCAGGGTGTGCTACGGATCAGACAGCCAAGGCTAAGGTTATCAAAAGCGATGCATCTATGAATGATATCTTGGCAACCGAAACGGCTAAGTCCAAAAAGGAATACATCGCCATGAAGAAAGCGATGGCCGCCAAAAAGGCTGCTGCCGCTGCAAAAAAAGCAGAAGAGGCACGAGAGATTAAAA
>JAFCZZ010000188.1 GCA_019314085.1 Deltaproteobacteria bacterium
AATCTCTCTACAAGATAAGGTTTTGATTGTCGTTGTTGTGAATGGAATTTCCGAGTCGGGAAAGGCCTTCGTCCACCCCGCCGAGGAGGAAAACGGCACGAATACGACATGGTTGAACATCTTCTTGTTTAGCGGTAAGAGTCCCTCAAAGACGCCAAAAGGCGAATCACACTCCCTCCGATCAGTCACGTACAGCAATTTTACCTTTTTACCCCCCTGATAAAAATGTAACAGTATCTGTCTTTATCTATCTTTTCAGCTTGACACTCGCAGGAACCAGCAGGCTCGGAAGCATTGAATGCTTGGTCAGCTTTGTAGCAACAGATCCCAGAAACATCTCTTTCAGGGGGCTTTTACCTGTTGTACCTGCAACAACCATCGTGGCCTCCCGTTCACTCGCTGCCTTTTCTATCTGCTCAAATGTGCTGCCAACGTAGAGATGCGACTCGGCTTCTATACCTTCCTTCTCAAAACGGGAACAGACCTCCTCCAGCTTTTGCTTGTTTTCCTTCCGCAGGGACTGTATCTCCATTGCCGACGTGCTCTTAAATTCCTTTTCATTGATCACATGAACGGCTATCACCTTTTTCAGGACATCCTTGAACGAGAGGAGATACTCCACGGCCTTTTCACTGGCAGGGGACCAATCCATGGTCAGCAGGGGCATCTCGAACGGCCGTTCATTCACCTTACCAGAGGGGAGCATGTATTTGTACACCAGGACCGGGGTAGACGTCCGTTCAAGTATCTCAAGGGTCTCGGAACCACCGTACAGTTCTTCAAATTTCCCCTGCTTGTGACGACCCGTCACGATGAGGTCCACATCCTCCTCGGCCGCCGTGGATATAATTTTGGGAAGCGGGTTCCCTACCACAATATAGGCGCCTACCTCCATTCCCTGCTCGAAGAGGCTCTCCGCCCAGTCTATAAAGCGAACGTTTGCCATCTCGCGGAGTTTTACCTCCTCATCCTTGAGGTATCCCTTGCCGCGGCGCATGGCGACCTTGTCCCGCTCTATAACATGTAAAAATACCGTGTGGTTAAAACCTGCTTTTCTCAAATCCATCAGAGATTTGAGGGCATCAAACCACAACCCTTCAAACTGGGTTACGAAGAGCAATTTCTTGTCTTTCATTGCATCCCTTGTCTATCACTGTTCTAATTAATGTTAACCTATCAGGCCCTTTACGGTCTCCGCCAATTCCAACGGCTCAACCGGCTTTTCTATGTAGACGTCAGGTTCCGGTATCGCCTGATCGCCAAACTCCGTGAGCGCCTCCTGGGAGCGGAGGAAGGTGCGTTTCGCAATTCCGGAGAGGATAATAACCGGAATGTCCTTGAGAGACTCATCACTCTTCAGCTCCCGGTACATACGAATACCACTCTGTTTGGGCATCAGGACATCCAGTATTATCAGATCGGGGGACTCGTCTCTCGCTATGGAAAGCCCTGCTTCACCGTTCCGTGCTACCAAGGGAGTATATCCATTCTCTTCCAAAACCGTTTTGACAAATATGGTAATATCGGGATCATCATCAACGGTAAGAACCCTTCTCGACATCACAGGCCTCCTTTATCCTTTAATTGTTTCGAGTCTCGCGTTGTGAGCCCCGAAGTTTTTTCATCTGGCGTGGTTACCCTGTACGGCCCAAGCCGATGATCAGGGGATTGCGCCCTTCCTCCTACTGCGCCTTTTCATAGGGGAGCCGCACAGTAAACGTCGATCCCTTGCCCACCTCGGAATCTATCTTTATGCTGCCGCCGTGTTCATCTATCAGTTTCTGAATGACCAGCAGGCCCAGGCCGGTGCCTTTCCCCCCCTTTGTGCTGAAGAAGGCCGTAAATATCTTATTCTTGACCTCTTCGTTCATACCGCAGCCGTTATCGGCCACCTCAAATCTGATGATATTGCCCTTCTCAAGCCGTGTTTTCACACTGACTTCATGTTGTTGCTTGGTGTTGTCAAGGTCGAATATACAGGCATCAACGGCATTTGAAACCAGATTAAGCAACGTGCGATGAACCATGTCCGGATCCATCGACACCTCTTTTACACGTGGACCAAAATCCCTCACAACCTTAATCTGGTTCTCCATTGCCATCCCTTCCACCAGTTCGCAGACATCTTCAACAACATCATTGGGAAGGCAATTTCTGTATTCCGGCGTACGCTCCCTGGAATATGCGAGAAGATCAAAAACGAGTGAAGAAATCCGCCCCACATTCTTCTCAACCATACACCAGCCCGTTCTTAGCTTATCGGTATCATTCTTGTCAAGACCAATATTGACGATATAAGTCCCCCCCTTGAGGCCGGTCAGTATATTTTTGATATAGTGGGCCAGCCGGGCAACTGTCTGGCCGATCGCCGCCAGTCTTTCGGACTTGACCAGTTCCCGTTCAAGGTGCTTTATCTCACTGAGATCCTGGAAAAAACCGACACTTCCGATGATATCTTCACCATCATACAGGAGTGCTGCGGAAAATCTGACGGGCACATCGCTTGTATTTTCCCGGTGAATGGTGACCTCTTTCCAGCCCACATCCTCCATATTCTTTCCACTGCTGAACATCAGACTGAAGACATCCGCTATATCCGAGGGAAACAGATCCGTAAACTCCTTCTTCCGCACAACGTCAATCCGGGAAACCCCAAAGATGCTCTCCGCCCCCGGATTAAATACAACGATAACACCATTCTCATCGGTCGCCACAATTCCATCATTGGAGCTGGTTATCAATTTATCCTGGAAGTCGGATTTTCTCTTTACCTCTCCGATGGCTATATGACACATATTTTCCAGGTCCAGTGTGTATGCACTGAGCTTTTCCCGTATAACAAGTTTTTCCTTGGCCCTCTTCAGGGCTATCTGCAGCGCCTCTTCTCTGACCGGTTTGTTGACAAAATCCGAGGCACCATACCGCAGGGCGTCTATAGCGGAATCCATGTCTCCGTGACCGGTAATAACGATAACCTCGGTGTCGGGGTTGGTGCTCTTCACCCTCTTCAGGACATCAAGCCCATCCATACCCGGCATCTTCAGGTCGGTCAGGACAATAGGAGGGTATTCCCTCTCGAAGGCCTCGAGACCCTTCTCGCCGGAGGCGGCGGTAATGACATCATACCCGTCACTTTTCAGAGAGAGGGAGAGAACATCAAGGATATCCTCTTCATCGTCGATCAATAAAATTTTGCCCATCTTCATAACAGTATCTCAACCGGCCACCCTGTGGTGCTGAAAGCTACCACAAAAGCGCGAATATCAGAAGCAATAAAACAGATAAAAGAGGGAAAATAATGCCCGTTTTTCTCGTTGCCCCCTATTTTATCAGTCAGGTTTTTACTTCACGGGGCAACCTTCAGGAGACTGCGGGAAAGGTCAATCTGAACGTTGTCCCCCTGCCGGCATCGCTGTCAACCCCAATGGTCCCGTCATAACCGGTGACGATGCCGTAACTGATGCTCATACCCAACCCCGTCCCCTCTCCCGGCTTCTTGGTCGTGAAGAAGGGCTCGAACACCTTGTCCCTTACATCCTCAGGCATACCCATCCCATTATCAGACACGGTGACGACAACCAAACCGTCTTCCAGCAACGAACTGATCCTGAGCATCTTCCCGTCCTTTTCGCCGTAAGGACCGCCCTCGTCGAGGGCATCCCGCGCGTTGGTAACAAGATTCATAAAGACCTGTTCCAGCCTGTTGTGATCGGCAAAGATAGGGGGGAGACCCTCGGTAAGATCCAGGTCCACCCTTATCCCGTGTACCTTCAACTGCTGCCCCAGTATCTTGAAGATATCCCGGATGGGATCGTTTATATCTATCTTATCCCCCTTGACATCCGATTTTCTGACAAAGTCCTTCATGTGTTTTATGGTCTGGGCCGCCCGCTGGACATTCTTCCCTATCTGCCCGGCCACGGTGAAGACATCATCCTTGTTGATCTCTTCATTCCTCTTGACCGTTTTTGCCAGGAAATCGGAGGCTACCTGGATCACGTTGAGCGGTTGACTAATCTCGTGGGCAATCCCTGAGGCCATGGTCCCCAAGGTGGCCATCTTACTGGCCTGTATCAGTTGTGTCTCCTTCTCTACACTCTCACTGACGTCGGGCGTAACCACGATCAGGCAGTCCCTCCCCATAAACATGACCGCGCTGACGTGCAGATTGACATAAAAGGAGGTTCCGTCTTCTTTCCGGTAGAGCTTCCTGGAATAGAATTCCGACTGATTGGAAGAGATCGCCTCAAGCCCCTCGAGCACCTCCTGGTCGATCTTGGAGCCAAGGTCCGCAAATGACATCTCCAGAAACTCATCTTTCGAGTATCCGTAACATCCGAGAGCGGTCGCGTTTACATCCAGTATCCTGAAGGTCTCCCTGTCGACGATAATGATGGGGCTTGGATCGGCGTCAAACATGGCCCGGTATTTTTCTTCCGATTTTTCCAGCTCGTGATACGATGCCTTCAGTTCCTTCGTCTTCTCTTTGACCTTTC
>JAFCZZ010000013.1 GCA_019314085.1 Deltaproteobacteria bacterium
TCCGTCCCGAAGGCATAGACCGCTTCGCATCCGAATCCGGCCGCCACGATATTGAGACCTATCCCCGTATCGACCCGGGAAAACTGTTCCATTACCAGGGAGTTGCCCAGTATTCCTACGCCTGCTCCGCCATATTCTTCCGGTATCCACGAGCAGACGAGGCCATTCTGTGCGGCCTTCTTCCGCAGTTCGGGTGTATATTTTTCCTCTCTGTCGCATTCCTCCGAGACGGGGGCTATCTCCGCCTGGGCGAATTTATAGGCCATATCCTGCAACATCTTCATCTCTTCGGGCAGTTCAAAGTCCATGTTCCCCTCCTTGTATCCGCCGCATATCGTTACGCATAGCGCAGGAGTCCCAAGCTCGTCTGCAGTATCGTGGTATGCGCACGTTTTGTAAATACCACTTTAGTATGAATTTAAAGGATTACTTTACATAATCTCTTCCGCCGTGTAGCCGGACAGTTTATCCCTGCTCCGTGCTGTAATCGTACACGCCTTTGCCTGTCTTCCGGCCGAACCTCTTTGCCCTCACCAGCTTTTTGAGCAGAGGGGCGGGCCGGTACTTGTCACCCAACTCCTCATGGAGCCCTTCTATCACGTGGAGAAGGGTTTCCAAACCGACAAGATCGGCAAGCGCCAGAGGGCCGATGGGGTGGTTGCATCCCAGTACCATCCCCGTGTCTATGTCCTCCGCACTGGCGACCCCTTCCCCCAGGGTGAAGAATGCCTCATTAATCATGGTGCACAGAACCCGGTTGACGGCAAAGGCCGGCGCCTCATTGACAACGATGATCTCCTTGCCGATCTTTTCACCCCACCCCTTCGCCGCTTCCAGGGTTTCCTCGGATGTTTCATGTCCCTTTATAATCTCCAGGAGACGCATGACCGGCACGGGATTGAAAAAGTGGGTGCCTATGAATTTGTCCGGTCTCTTTGTAATGGCCGCTATCTCCGTGATGCTCAGGCCGGATGTGTTGGTGAAAAAGAGGCATTCCTCCGGCACGATCTCCTCCAGTTCGGCGTACACCTTCTTCTTGACATCCATCACCTCAATGATCACCTCAACGACGACGTCGGCATCACCGGCGGCCTCTTTCAGGTCCAGGGTGGGCCTTAGCCTTCCGAGGATGGCCTCCATCTCCTGGGGGGGCAGCTTTCCCTTTGATACGCCTCGGGCAAGATTCTTTTTTATGCTGTCCATGCCCCCGTCGATGAAGCGCTGCTCTATGTCCCGCATAGCGACTTCATAGCCCGCCTCTGCGCATACCTGGGCGATGCCGCTCCCCATCAGCCCTGCCCCCAAAACACATACCTTTTGTATCTCCATCTCTTCCTCCTTGTGTATGATTGCCCGCTGTGAGAGGTCCGGAGCCCGGTCGCCGGATCGCACCACCGTTGGGTGAAGTGTGACCCGAGACATGACCGGGGTCGAATCCTTCGCGAGACCGTTATAATGTGTTTCCAAACAACGCCACACTGACGACGCTCATGCAGGGGAATCCCCCCAGATTGTGGGTCAACCCTATCCGGGGATTTTCAAGCTGTCTTTCTTCCGCCTTCCCCTGGAGTTGTTTATACTCCTCATAGAGCATCCTGAGACCCGATGCCCCTATCGGGTGACCGAAGCATTTCAGCCCGCCGTCGGTCTGGCAGGGTATCCGGCCGTCAAGGTCAAAAAAGCCCGCCTCGATGTCATGGACGGCCTTTCCCCGTGGGGATATTTGGAGGTCTTCGTACGTGGACAGCTCCGTGATGGAAAAACAGTCGTGGACCTCCATCATGCTGATCTCCTCGCGGGGATTTGTTATGCCCGCCTCCTTGAAGGCCGCGCATCCGGCCCGGTAGCTGGGCATGACGTGGGTGCCGTCCCATTTCTGGTGTGCCATCTCCTCCCCCGAGGTGACGGCTATCTGCAGGCTCTTGACATAGATGGGGTCTTTTCTGAAGTCCTTGGCCTTATCAGCGCGGCAGACGATGGCACACGCGGCCCCGTCGCTCACGCCGCAGCAGTCAAAGAGTCCCAGGGGCCAGGCTATGATCGGGGCGTTCATGATCTTCTCGATGGACACCTCGCTCTTCAGGTGTGCCTTGGGACTTAGCGAGCCGTTGTGGTGACTCTTGGATGATATGTGTGCCAGCGCCCTCTTCCCCTCCTCGGGGGAGAGACCGTACTTATCAAAGTATGCCGTTGCCAGCATGGCAAAACCGCCCGGGGCCGTAAGATTGGCGAATATGGCTCTGTTCTGTGATCCCAGCAGGTTGCCGAAGTCGGGGAGGCCTCCGTACCCGGTGTCTTTCAGCTTTTCAACCCCCATCGCCAGCGCGATATCACATGCACCCGAGGCCACCGCGTAGCAGGCGCCGCGAAAGGACTCCGTCCCGCTGGCGCAGAAATTCTCTACCCTGGTCGCCGGAACAAAGGGCAGTTTCAGGGCCTTCGTCAGCGACAAGGCGCTCTTGCCCACGTTGACCTCGTCGAAACAGGTTCCGAACCACGCAGCATCGATATCCTTTTTTTCTATGCCGGCATCGAGCAGGGCCTCCTGAAAGGCATCAACCATCAGATCGGATGCGTCTTTGTCCCACAGTTCACCGAATGTGGTGCATCCAACACCTATTATGGCCACCTCATTTTTTATTCCTTTTGCCATCGTATATCTCCTTTTCCACCGGTTGATGGATTACGAATTTCCGTATCACTGTTTGACAGGGACCGCCTTCCAGAAATAGCCGTAGTAGCCCCTCTGGGGGTCTGCGTATTTCCTCCGGAAGCTCATCGTAACCGGCATTTTCACCTTGACGGAGTCGAGTGAGCAGTCGGTGAGATCGAGCAGTATCCTCCCCCCGTCCTCAAAATCGACCAGGCCGTAGATCTGGGGAGGATCCCAGCTGAAGGCCAGGTTGTCTCCGGTATAAGAGGCGAGGGTCCCCACCTTGTCGGAGAAACGATAGTCTTCCATATCATCAACGGCGCCACAGTCCGGGTTTACGCAGATACGCTGCTTTGGATACTGCGGGGTTCCACAGGCCCTGCACCGTGAGCCCACGAGGGCGAAGATGGCGTTGCCGTCTCTCCCTACGGCGCTCATCGCCGTGGGTGACACCTCTTCCCCCCTGATCCCCACCTCCAGGGGGATGAGGTTTCTGAAGACCAGATATTTCCCATACACGGACAGGTCATTTTTTTCGCCCAGATGCCCCGTGATCCCTTTCCCACCGCTCTTATGGGCCTCTGCTATCTTGTCCGTTACCTCAAAATAGAGGGTGTCACTTCCACTTCCATAACTGACAACGAGAATCTTGTCCCCCGCCTGTGCATCTTCAAGCGCCGCCGCCAGCATCATGAGGGGCAGAGCCGCCCCGGTATCTCCCACCTGGGCCATCATGGTGTCCTGCAGCTGTTCCGGGGTGGCTCCGATGGCCTTGATCAGGCCCTTCATGGCGCCCGCGACGGGGCAGGCCAGAATGATTTTTGCAAAGTCGCTGATCTTCAGATCGTACCGGCCCAGCAGCCCCGCGACCGCCTCGGGAATGATCCGTGAATACCCCGCATCCCGTATCCACCGCTCCTCCCAGCCGTGGCAGAATTTCTCTTCCTGGGTACGCCGGAAGTCGATAAAATCGGTGGAGACGGAAAAGGAGCCCTTAAATTGTGCCAGGACATTCTCATTCCCCGTCAGAAAGGCCGCCGCGCCGTCGCCATAGGTGTGCTCCTGGGAACTGCCCGGCTTTGCGAGTCTGTTCTCGCTCGCGCAGACCATCGTGTCTCCCCCCCCTGCCGCGTCGAGGGCGCAGAGGAGGGCGCTGGTGCCGGCCCTTGTGGAACCTCCAAAATCAGCTGTCCTCACCGCAGATGGAAGGTCAAGGCCCTGAGAGACGATTGTCGCGTTCTGCCTCTGGGCGAAGGGGAGGGATGTAGATGCCAGATACAGGCCATCGACAGTCCCCCGGGATTTTTTCCCCAGGCAGTCAAGGGCCGCCGCGACGGCCATCGTTATACTGTCCTCATCATAACTGGCGACTGCCTTTTCCCCCCGTGCCACGGAGGCGTTTGCCGGGTTGAACCACCCCAGCTGTTCGAATATGATCGCGCGATTCATCCTGTACCAGGGAATATAAGCGCCGTACGACGTGATACCAACCATAGTTCCTCTCCTTTGTATGTATTTGATGCGTCCGTAAAGGCCCGCACAGTGAACAGATCCGATCTTCGGCTCCCGCATGGCGGGTAAGATCCCTCGGGGAGTCGTAAGGCCTCCCCTTGGGTTGCAACGGTATTACCTATGTGTACATGAAAGATAAGAACAGAAGAACTTCACCCCCCCCTGTGAATGGTGCCGCACTAAATACAGACCTCCCTATTATGAGAGCAACGGTTGTGTCAATAGTTTATACCGATTCGTAGAGATAATAGCAGAAACTATATTTTTACCAAAGATATTTTTATCGAAACTTCTCTGAATTTACAAGGGTAAATTAGATTTCCGTATTATGAAAAAAAGAGATAAAAGTGCTTGACAGGGGTGCGAAAGGTAGGGTATATGCGTACCTAACGCACTGGTCGGTATAGGCGAACCTATCAATAGGGGCGGATGGTAAGAAAACTTCACACCTTCCGGGAGAGTCTTATGGTTATTATAGAGGGAAAAGCGTATTACACGACTGCCGACGCGGCGAAAGTTCTTGGTGTCTCCGCGAAAACGATACGAAGTTATATAGAAAAGGGTATTATCCCAGAGCCTCCAGAGGTCCAATCCGGTTTGAGAACCTTTAAGTGCTTTCCCCAGGATTATCTGGGACAGGCCAAAAAGATCCTCGAGAATTACCGTCGTAAGCAGGTGGCTCTCAAGAAAGATAAGCAGCTGACCATTTTCTGATGAACTGTTTTTGGGGGTGGGACATCAGCTTGTAATTACTTAAACTTTTGCTTGATTACAGATAGATGGAGGCCGTGGCGTTGTGCCTTCTCCAAAAGATATTTCTTCAACTGAACGGCTGCTTGGCCTGATCCGGGATAATGAAAGGCCGGGAGAGACGCCTGAGACCGTGGATGTTCCTTCATCCCGAAAGACCGGGAAAGGGGGGAGGCGGGGATTCCTTGCAGGGAAGCCCATATCCGTGGGGGTGGATATCGGGCGCGATGAGCTGAGACTGGTCAAGGTGCAACAGCTTTCGGTTGCCCAGTGGAAATTGCTTGATTGTAGAAAGGTTTTTATTGAATCCGGGATGTCACGAGGCACTCTCGAATTTGCCGGATTCCTGAAGTCGCAGCTCGAAAGGTTCTGCGGCTCCGAAAGGGATTTCGGTATATGGGGCCTGATCCGGTCGGACAAGGTGGATGTGGAGAGTGTCCGCGTACCCAAGGTGGGAAAAAAGCAGCTTGAGAACGCCGTTTACTGGACCGCGAAGAAGAATGCACCCTTTAATGAAAAGGAAACAATCCTTGAATTTGAAGTTCAGGGTGAGGTGATCGAGAAGGGTGTCGCAAAACTGTCGGTGGCGATATGCACCGCTTCAAGGCGTGAGGTAGAGGAGATGGCAGAGATCTTCAAGGATATCGGGTTTCCGTTGACCGGCCTTACCCCTGCCCCCTTCGCCCTCCAGAATTTGTTCAAGGCCCACGCGATGGCCCTTTCCGATCAGGCGGCTACGCTTTACATCGGAGATGTTTCGTCGCGCATCGATGTCTTCTCCCGCGGAAATCTGGTGATGACGCGCGGCATACGGGCGGGAATCAGCAGCATGGCGGAGGCCCTCCTGGAAAAGCACGTCACCTCTTCCGCTCTGGGCGTGAGGAGGGGGGAGGATGCCGGAGCTGAGGCCGGCCCTGGACAGCCCAAGAACCCCATGAGGATAGAAGATGCGAAAGATCTGGTATCCACCCTGGGGTTCGATTCCCCGCCGCCCTACGGGGAGATTGATCGTTTCGGTCTCAGCAGGGAAGAGATATTTACAGCGATTCATCCTGCCCTGGAGCGGCTCGTTCGGCAGGTAGAGAGAACCCTTGAGCACCGTACCGTTATCCTGGGTGAGGAGGGGATACACTCCATATATGTTTTCTCCGACGCGGGGGTGTACCGGCCGGCCGTTGAGTATATCGGCAATCAGCTCAGGGTCGAGAGCGACGTGCTGGATCCCATGGCCCCGGGAAACCCTTTTTGCGGAAGCGCCATGGAACACACATCCACCTCCCAGAGGTCTTCCCTTACGCCTGCCCTGGGGCTGGCGCTGTCGAGTCTGTCTCGTACCCCCAATCTCACCTTTACTCATAGTGAAAAGGAAAAGGTTGCGAGTCTCCGCCGGGTCAACCGTATTATCGTTTCCACCTTTGCGGTCGTCGCGGTGGTTCTTATCGGGATCTTTTTCGGAATGGGGAATGCCATTGACCGGCAAGAGGCCGCACTGACTACGCTTGATCAGCAGTTGAAGAGGGGCACAGAGGCGGTTGAGGGGTCCGCCCTCGTGATGGTCTCCCAGATCAAGGGAAACCGCCTTGTCCTGCAGCGGTTCAAAGACAGATATCTCGGCGTCGCGGTTATAGAGGAATTATCGAAACTGACCCCCACAGACGTATCTCTCCTGACCGTTAAGATGGCCATGGGGGGGAATACCGGAGGAGAGGCCAAAAAAGCTGCCAAGGACGCCGCTGTCAAGGCTGCCAGGGGCGCTACTGTCAATGGTGTCGTTAGGGGTGATCCCGGTACCCTTGAATCTACCCTGGCGAGATATGTGCTTGAGCTCAAGCATTCTCCGATATTTGGGAAGGTCGTGATTGATAAAAATACCATGGGGCGCTTTCAAGCGGGTGACGCGCTTCATTTCAGCATAACCATCGATTTTTCCGAGGGGATGAGATGAAATATCTCCCGATGAAGATTGACAGGATTCCCGGCCGGGGCATGATGTATCTTCTGCTGTGTGTCGTGATCCTTGTCATCTTCTACTTTGTCGCCCTGTATCCGTATCAGCGGTCTCTGAAAGCCCTCGACGCGAAGACGGCACAGGTGACGAAACTCATGCAAAAACAAAAGACCCTGCTGCCCCTCTATGAGGCGATGGTAAAGAGGGGCAAGAACGGGAGGGGGGCATTGCCGGTACCCGATCTGAAGGCATTCTCCAGGGGGGATATAGATGCCGTCTCTCCCCTGTTTAAAAGAATAGCCGACGAGAACGGCATGCAGGTTGTCTCCATCAGGTCGGATGTGCTGACCTTGACAGAGGAGTCCCGCGATATGGCGGTTACCATACGCCTGAAGGGAGGATTTCTCGACTTCAGAAAATTCCTGGTAGGGGTGGGAGGGGTGCCTTCCCTCAAGCGGGTGGAAGAGATAGAGATGAGACAGGAAACCGGTCATAAACAATTCTACCTCAGGGTGCGTCTCGCGATTGGGTAAGAGATACCAGCCGGGTACGCCCGGGAACGAACAGTTGAACGGACGGAAATTATGAAAGAGATCAAGGTGTCAACACGGGAGATCGTGGTGGTTCTTATCATGCTGGCTTCCGTTGTGTACGGTGTGAGTGATCTGTTCGTTGCCGGATCATCGAAATGGGCGGATTCCGGATCCCGGGAGCATGCGGCACAGTTAGACACTTTGATAGCGGAGGCCTCGAAGGCCCTGGGGGAACTCGGATCCTCTCCGGCTTACGCCGCTCTTATTGCCGGGGCTGAGGCCGACTGGGGAAGAGACCC
The DNA here is from genome assembly GCA_019314085.1 of Deltaproteobacteria bacterium. The sequence goes on from JAFCZZ010000013.1 coordinate 7,696, forward strand.
TTTCTACGTAGACATCACCCCTGCGGTGAGCACCTCGAAGCTGGTGACCATAGCATATACCGGGTATCTGGAGATCGGAACGAGGAGGATCGCCATTATCGATGGTGTGAGCTATGAAGCTGGGGATGAGCTGGAGGTGGGGGGATACCGTGTGAAACGGGTGCGGCCTTCCGCGGTCGTGATCAGGGAAAAAGGAACGGGGAAAAGCACCACCGTCCCCTTGCTGGAGGAGTGAGCATTCATGGAGGATATGGTGCGGTGGAGCTAATCAGGAGAAAAAAACTGGCGTGGACGACCCTGGTGATCATAGCCGGATTGATTGTCTTTGGTTGTGGCGGCACGAAGGAGGTCAAGAAGGATCCCTTCTTTGAGAAATGGAACCTCAAGGCGCAGGAATCGGTGGGCACCTCACCGGTTGCCAGGGTTCGCTCGCTGAAGATACCGGATGAGCCGGGCGTGGCGGATGTCAAGAAGGAGCAGAAGTCCCTCCCCACCATGAGGGTCACCCTCGTCATGCGTGACAACGATATCGGTGTCGCCCTTCGCACGCTGGCCAGGGCGGCCGGGCAGAACATCCTGATCAAGTCGGAGATACAGGGCAAAATCAATGTGGATTTCAGGAAGGTTCGGTGGGACGAGGCGTTTCTCAGCATTATGCGTTCCAAGATGCTCACGTACGTATGGGATGGAAATATCATACGGATAACGACGGTGGAAGACCTGCAAAACGATCTGGTGCTGGAAAAGATTGAACGGGAGCGGAGAGAACAGCAGATCATGAAAAGCAGGCTGTCTCCGCTGCTGTCGATGGTCGTCCCCATCAATTACGCGAACCCCGCCAAGCTGAAGGATAATCTCAAGGGGTTCCTGACCAGGGATGACAAGGGCACTCCGTATGGGTCGATACGGGTGAACGAACACACGAATTCACTGGTTATCCAGGCGACCAGGCGCGATCTTGAAAGGATTATCCCCATGGTCGACAAGATCGACAAGCCCACTCCCCAGATCCGGATCGAGGCGAATATTGTTGAGACGACCAAGGATACCGCCCGGGAGCTCGGTATCCAGTGGGGCGGCCAACACGGCGGAAGAGCAGGGAGCTATCCTTATTCGGTCTTGGGGGGAAGTTCTACCACCGGAGCTGCCACCACGGGTAACATCATTGCTGACGTTGCGAATACAGCTGTTAACTTTCCGGTAGCTGCGAGCGCCATAGCGACAGCCGGGGGAGTGGGGGCGCTTGGTCTGACATTTGGAACCGTGGGGGGCAATATTCTTAACATGCAGTTGGCCGCACTCCAGTCGGACGGCAAGCTGAATATCCTCTCCAGTCCGTCCATCACGACGCTGGACAACCAGATGGCATTTACCGAGAATGGTGAGCGGGTTCCCTTCGTCTCGTATTCGGACGGTAATCAGGAGGTCAGCTGGGAGGACGCGGTCCTGCGCCTGGAAATCACGCCGCATGTGATTGACGGTGAGAGTCTGAAGATGAAGATACTGATCAAGAAGGATGAGGTCGATACATCGCGCAACGTCGCGGGAAATCCGTATATCATCAAGAAACAGACCGATACGACGCTGATAGTCAAAGATGGAGAGACCATCGTGATATCGGGGCTCAGCAAGCAGAGGACCTCCAGAGGCGACAGCGGTATCCCGGGGCTCAAGGATGTCCCTGCCCTGGGCTATCTGTTCAAGGCTGACAGCAGGGCTGAGACGATGGAGGAGGTGTTGATCTTTATCACCCCTCACATCCTGGAGCCCGATGGTGCGCCGCAGGGGGCGGATACCCCCCGGTAGAGGAGAGATGGTTTCAAGGGATAGAAGGTACAGGGTATGGATTATTTCAGCGTATTAGATTTCAGCAGGGAGCCCTTTTCAAATTCTCCCGAGCCCGAGTTTTTCTACCAGTCTCCGCAGCATGTGGAGTGCCTCCAGAAACTGGAACTGGCGGTACGGCTTCGCCGCGGGTTGAATGCCGTTATCGGCGATGTGGGGGCGGGGAAGACAACGATCTGCCGGCAGATTATACGGAGGTTTGCCGACGATAAAAACGTTGAGACATACCTGCTGCTCGACCCTTCTTTTGACAGACCGGTAGAATTTCTCCGCGCCATCGTCGAAATACTGGGGATCGCGGACGGCAACCCGGACGCCACGGAATGGCACCTGAAGGAGAAGATCAAAAACCATCTCCTTGATAAGGGGGTGGGCGAAGGGAAGACCCTGGTCCTGATCATAGACGAGGGACAGAAGATACCGGACTTCTGCCTTGAGATCCTGAGAGAGTTTCTCAATTATGAGACAAACGAGCACAAACTGCTCCAGATCATCATCTTTGCCCAGAAAGAGTTTTATCAGGTGCTTGAGACACATCCGGGGTTTGCGGATCGCATCAACTTTTCCTATGACCTTCGCCCCATGCATTTTGCCGATACACGAGCGATGATACGGTTTCGCCTGGATACCGCCAGGGGGGAGGGCGACGGCAAAGATGTCCGCTTTACCTTTCCGGCCCTGTGGGCGATATATCGCGCAACGGGGGGATACCCGCGGAAGATCGTCGGGCTCTGTCACCGGATTATCCTTGCACTGATCATCCAGGATCGGTTGAAGGCCGGACATGCCTTGGTCCGTTTCTGCTGCCGCACGGGAGAGACGCGCGGGAGGCCATGGAAGATGGCCCTGGCCGCCGTTGCTCTCGGGGGCATCCTGATCACTGTGATCGGGGTTGATTTCGGACGCAACCTTCTGTTGACCGGGGTGCCGGAAAAACCGGCGGGCAGTTCCGCCCCGCGCCCGGTGGACAGGATTGCCACCCCCATGAAGGTCCCGCCTCAACAGCCGCCCCTGGCCGTTCACGTGAAGGTTTCACCTCCGATGGTTTCTTCCGCCGAAGCGGCCACTCCCGGCGCTGAGCAGTGCCCGGAATCGCTCGGCTGGCTGATCGTCAAGAGGGACGGGACGATCTGCAAGGCAATCAGAGGTGTATACGGGGGAGAATGCACCCCGGAGCGCATTGCATTGATACAGAAGGCCAACCCCCATATACAAGATCCGGACAGGATTGAACCGGGAACCATGCTGAAGCTCCCCGCGGTTCCTTCCGATTTTCGCCCCGCGCCCGAGAGCGGCTGCTGGGTAGCGGTGGCCCGGAGAAACAACCTTGAAGATGCTTACGGGGCATACTGGGGGTATTGCGGGCAGCTGCCGCCGATCCAGGTATTTCCCCACTGGAACGGATGTGAAGGCCTGCAGTTCGACGTCATTATGAAGAAGGGCTTTGCCGAGGAAGGGGCCGCGCGCAGCGCCATCGCCGAATTGCCGCCATCCATCTCTTCGGGGGCACGAATTATCAAGGGTTGGGAGAAAGACACGGTTTTCTTTTCCACTGTCGCAGCCGGCTCGTGAGAGCGCAGGCGGGCCGAGCCGCGACGGAGGGGGGTATTGGCGAGGTTTTGCCGGTACCGGAAGGAAGGGTTTGACGGTGAGGATACGCAAGAAACTGGGGGAGATGCTCATAGAGACGGGCCTGTTGACCGAAGACCAGTTGAATCAGGCACTGATCGGTCAGAAGGGGACAGGACTGAAGCTCGGGCAATATCTGATCCGGGAGGGGGTGGTCAGGGAGGATCAGATTATAGACCAGATCAGTAAGCAACTGAAGATTAAGAAATACGTCACGGAAGTGTATCCGATAGACCAGGCGCTGGCAGGTCTCATCCCCTTCGGGATGGCTCTGAAATATCAAATAGTTCCCCTGAGGAAAAAGATGCACCTCCTCACGGTAGCCATGGCGGATCCGATGGACATCAATACCATCGATTCCGTTGAGGTGCTCACCAACATGGAGATCTTGCCGGTTGTCTGCTCGGAAAAAGAGATAAACCAGCTGATTACCCTTACGTACGGGACTCAGGCGGGAGGCTTGCAGCAGGTTCTAGACGGGGTGGAGGACGTGGATGTTGATGTCGAAAAAGATTCAGCTTCGATAGAGCCGGATGTCCGCGTCAGTTCTCTTCAGGGCATGGCCGAAGAGGCCCCCGTGATCCGTATCGTGAATTCCATCATTGCACAGGGCGTTCGCGAAGGCGCAAGCGATATACATATCAGCCCGGAGGAGGATAAGACCCAGGTGCGGTTTCGTGTTGACGGGAAGCTCCGTGAAGTCCCTTCGCCTCCAAAATCTCTTCTGCTCCCCATCGTGTCGCGGATAAAGATCCTGGCAAACATGGATATAGCCTTATCGAGAATTCCTCAGGACGGGCGATTCACTGTCAAGATGGACAAGAAGGAGATCAATGTCAGGGCTTCCACACTCCCCACGATCCACGGGGAAAATATCGTCCTGCGTCTCCTTGATATGGGCTCCAGGGTCTATTCCCTTAAGGAGCTCGGGATGTCTGAAGAAGCGCGGAGAAAGATAGAATCGGCCATAGTCAAACCATATGGCATGATACTCAGTACCGGGCCGACGGGCAGCGGCAAGAGCACCAGCCTCTACGCGATCCTGAGGGAACTCAATAAACTCGATGTCAATATTATTACCCTCGAGGATCCTGTCGAGTACCGGGTGGATCGTATACGCCAGGTCCAGCTCAACCGCAAGGCGGGCATGACCTTTGCCAGTGGGCTCAGATCGATACTTCGCCAGGACCCCGATATCATGCTGATTGGTGAGATCAGGGATGCCGAAACGGCAAATCTCGCCGTGCAGGCCGCCCTGACCGGACACAGGGTTTTGAGTACCCTCCACACGAATGATTCGGCGGGGGCCATTACACGGCTCATCGAGATGGGGGTAGAACCGTTTCTGACATCTTCCGTCCTCCTGGTTACATTCGCGCAACGGCTCGTGAGGGTCATCTGCCCGTACTGCGCAGAGCTCGATACACCCCCGATGGACGCGCTCAGGGCATGGGGGCTCGACGGGGTCGAAGGTGCGAATTTTCAGCGGGGCAGGGGGTGCCCCCAGTGCATGAATACGGGTTATAAGGGACGCATCGGTGTCTTCGAGGTCCTGCAGATTGACCAGGATATCCAGGAGATGATTCTGAAGGGAAAATCTGCACAGGAAATTACACGGGAGGCGAAAAAGGCGGGGAAACTCCGCACCCTCAAGGATGATGCCGCGGAAAGGGTGGTCAGCGGCATCACAACACTCGAAGAGGCGACATCAACGGTTATGATGGTGTAGAAGGGAAGGGCGGATGCCACATTTTTCTTACAAGGCTATCAACCAGAGAGGGTTCGAGATTTCCGGGGCTGTTGAAGCCATCTCGGTTGAGGCTGTCCAAAACCTGCTGATCGAACAGGGGCTTATCCCATCCGATGTGACGAGAAAAGGCCGCACACCCGGTGACATTCTGGCCGGGATGGAGACGTGGCTTGCCACTGTCACCATGAAGGAACTGATACTCTTTACCAAGCAGCTCAGGACCATGCTCATCGCCGGGTTGTCGATACTCAATGTCCTGGAGATACTGGAGCGGCAGAGCCAGAACCCGAAACTCAAAAAAGCCCTGGCTTCCATGAAGGTGGAGATACGGGAGGGGCTCGCTCTGCACGAGGCTTTCAGTAAACACCCGGGCATCTTTTCCCCTCTCTATACCAGCATGATCGAGGCGGGGGAATCCAGCGGTACACTCCCCAATGTCCTCGACCGCCTGGTCTACATACTGGACCACGAACACAAGATACGATCGGATATCAAAGCGGCGCTGCAATATCCGATAATAGTCATGGTTGCCCTGGCGATAGCCTTTTTTGTGCTTCTCACCTTTGTTATTCCCCGGTTCGTGGGGGTATTCACAAAAGCCAATCTGGTTCTTCCCCTGCCCACCCTGGTATGCCTGTATATGTACCAGTTTTTACAGAATTATTGGCACCTGTTGTTGGGTGGCCTTGTCTTTGTGATTCTGGCTTTCAGATACTGGTCCAAGACCGCGCAGGGGCAGTATGCGCGGGACAGCTTTATCCTGCGGCTTCCCCTGCTGGGGATCCTCTTTGTCAAGGCCGCCATGTCCCGTTTTGCGAGCATATTTTCAATCCTGCAGGCGAGCGGCGTGAGCGTCTTGACCGCCCTTGACATCCTTTCCGGAACCATCGGTAATGCCGCCATAAGCAGGGAACTTTCCGGTTTGAAGGGCAAGATTCAGGAGGGGAAGGGGGTATCCACCCCCCTGAGGTCATCGAGGTACTTCACTCCCATGGTCGTGGATATGGTGGCGGTGGGAGAAGAATCCGGGAACCTTGAAGAGATGCTTCAAGTGATTGCGAATCACTATGATGATGAAGTGGAATATGCCGTGAAGGGATTGTCGGAAGCGATAGGGCCGATCCTGATTATTTGCCTCGCGGCGGTAGTGGGCTTTTTTGCTTTGGCCATCTTTCTCCCCATGTGGGATCTCACGAAGATGGTCGGGTGAAACGATTTTAGCCCTGAAAGGGGGGGCTGTTGAGTAAATGATCAATGTGGTGTATAGAGTGGTATCATGGTTCGATACCCGTGACAGTATAACATATCAAAAAATGGAGGATTTCATAATGAGTAACGTGGTAAAGGGCCAGAAGGGTTTTACGCTGATCGAGATCATCGCGGTTCTGAT
>JAFCZZ010000189.1 GCA_019314085.1 Deltaproteobacteria bacterium
CCAGGGAAACAGATATTTCATCAAAAAAAAATATGACAGGGCGATAGAAAAATATCAAAAAGCTATCGCGATTAACCCCAACGTTGCCGCCTACTATTACAAGGTGGCGGAGACATACCGGTTGAAAGAATCGGGAGATGAGGCCATTGCCTGTTACAGAGAAGCGATCAAGATCGATCCACGGTACTATGCAGCATATGCCGGTCTTGGCGAAATCTTTTTCAAGAGGGGAGGGTGCGAAGAGGCTGTACGGTATTACACCAAAGCCATAGATGCGTGCCCTACCGACAGCAAGGATCAATTTTTCCTCGGCAGGATATGTGATATAAAGGGAGATACAGACGGGGCAATCAGGGAATATGAAAGGGCGATAAGGATACGGACGGGTTATTTCGATGCCCTTTCCAATCTTGCCGTCTGTTATGCCAAGGAGGAGAATTTCAGGAAGGCCGTCCTTTATTACGTGAAGGCGCGGAAGATACGGCCGTATGATGAACGTATTGTCGTGGGGCTGGGAATAGCGTATACCAATCTCAAGGAATTTAACAAGGCCAGGAATACCCTGCTGATTGCGCTCAATATCAATCTCTTCAATCGCGACACACGGTTTTATCTCGGCAAGGCCTATCATGGGATAGGCAATCTTGATCAGGCTATACGGCAGACGGAGAAGGCCCTGAAAATAGATCCGGACAACCCGGAGACACATTTCACATTGGGTCTGTACTATGATAAAAAAGGCTGGTCTGATATGGCCGTAGCGGAATATCGCGAGACCCAGCTCCTGGACCCGGATTATATCATGAAGAGGGTGAAGGGGATTGAGGAAAAGGCGAAGAAACAGCAGGCAGAATAGGGGGTTGTATAAGATGAACCATAGTGAAATGAAGGCACGCCTGGCACGGATGATAGTGGAACGCACCTTCCGCTATAGCGATGATCCGCCGTTCACGCTGGCTTCCGGGAAACAGAGCAACTTTTATTTTAATTGCAAGCCCACGACCCTCGATCCGGAGGGGATGAACCTGATAGGAAACATTATCTTTGACATGCTTGAAGATTCAGGCATCTCCGCAGTCGGAGGGCTGACACTGGGGGCGGATCCGATGGCCAACGCCGTTTCCGTAATATCACACCAGAGAAGCCACCCCATCAAGGCCTTTATTGTCAGGAAGGATGTCAAGGGACATGGGACGCGCAGCGCCATAGAGGGAAATGTCAGAGAAGGGGAGAGGGTGGCCATCCTGGACGATGTGATTACCACGGGAAAATCCACCCTGATCGCCATTGAAAGGGCCCGGGATGCGGGGCTGATCGTGGATCGTGTGATAACGCTGATTGATCGTGAAGAAGAACAGGGGAGGGAGAACATAGAGAGAGAGGTAAAGAGGGTCGATCCCATCTTCACCCGGACCGACATAATGGGCCTTCATGAACAGGAAAAGGGGAAGAAGGCATGAGGCACATGAGATCTCTTTTGGTATTCTCATGTATGATAGGACTTGTTTTGGTTCTTTCAGGAACCGGTCTGGCCGGCGGAGACGGCGGTCTGACCGTTGCGGGATTTGACTCGGGAGAAATGAAAAGGGGCGCCCCGTCAGACTGGGAACTGATGGAGAAGGACGGGACTCCGAACCTTACCCTTGAGAGGGAAGGTACCAGATATGTCCTGCACATGAAGAGCGACAGCCGGTCCTCTTTCGGAATAAAAAAGGAGATGGACCTGAAGGCCGGGGAGTATCCCTTCCTGAGCTGGGAGTGGAAGGTTGCCCGACTCCCGGATGGAGCGGATGTCAGAAAGGCCTCGACCGATGACCAGGCCATTCAGATATACGTTACCTTCAAACCCACCGGCCGGCCCGTAAAGTTGAGCACCCCTGTCATCGGGTATATCTGGGGGGTGGAATGCCCCAAAGATACCTTTGTCACAAGCACACAACCCTTTGCGGGCAAGGTGAGATATGTTGTCCTCAGAAACAAGAATGACGCCTTGAATACGTGGTTTGGTGAAAAAAGAAACCTGGAAGAGGATTACCGGAAACTGTTTCCCGATATCGATGACGGGCAGCCGCGCGATATCAGGGGGATTTCATTATACATCAATTCACAGAACACAAAGAGCGAGGCTGAAAGCTACATCCATACTGTCCGTTTCAGCAGAGATTAGATAGCATCATCAGCACAGCCGGTCTCATTGGTATTACAGCATAAAGAGCGATTGTATATGACATTTTACAAAGGCGGTGGCTACTCTCCTATGAAAAGACAAAACATGTTCTGGCGCGGACCAAGATCCGTGGTTCTCTTCCTTAGCCTCATCTTCCTTTCCATCAGTGCAATGACCCCTATTCCGGGATTCGGATCGGGTACGACCGATGAAACGATGTCGTTCATCCCGGATTCCCTGGTTTCTCTGGCAGCCGGGCATGCCATAGTCGTCGATAAGACGATGCAGCGACTCTTTGTGTATCGATTCGATGGGACCTCTTTCCAGCGTACATACGAAACAGTTTGTTCCACCGGTAAAAACAAGGGGACAAAAATACGATCGGGCGACGCCAGGACACCGGAGGGGGTGTACTTCCCCATCAAGTTTTTCTCTGATGAGGAGCTTGGCGCTATTTATGGCTCCATGGCCTTTGATCTCAACTACCCCAACATCCTCGATAAGAAAGAGAAGAACAACGGCAACAACATATGGTTGCACGGTACCGACAAGCCCCTGACACCACACCAGTCAAACGGCTGTATCACCCTCGAAAATGATGATATTGATGCTATTTCCCGTTTCATCACCCTTAATGAGACGCCTATTATCATTCAGGACTATATTAAGTGGGTTTCCCCGCTGGTACAGATAGCCCAGAGGGAGAGTATCATGCCCTTTATCAGTGATTGGGCGAGCACCGTATGCGACGGCAGCGTTCGGAAGCTTACCGAACTCTATGGGAAGAATTCTCGTTACGATAGGAAGGGCAGGGACCGACTTGCCAGTCAGATACAAACATTAAAAAAATATGGGGGAGGGGTAACCCTCGTGCCCCAGGACCTTTCACTGCTGAAGCACGACAAATACACCGTGGCGATGTTCCGGCAGGGATTCACCGTGAACGGTCATCCCTACGATGCAGGGTTGCGAAAACTGTTTCTCAAGAAATGGCGTAACGACTGGTACATTGAAGGAGATGTAACCGTAACCCCCGGAAAGGAAAGCCAGTTTATAGCGGAGCTTGAAAAGACCAATAACGACTACGCCAATCGTAACGACATACGGAAGATTGTCGATACGTGGGTTGCCAGCTGGGAGACAGGGGACATGAAGGGCTACGCGTCCTTTTATGCCGAGGATTTCAGATCCAAGGGGATGAACCATGACAGCTGGCTTGCATATAAGTCAAACCTTCTGCGGCTCAACAAAAACATCCATATCGATGTAAAAAACTTTAAGGTTACCCATCAATCACGTCATAAGGTGACGGTAGCCTTTGAACAGCGTTATCATTCATCACGGGTAAACGATGTGGGAATCAAAACATTGTCTTTGAAAAATGTTGATAATTCATGGAAAATATGTAAAGAAACGTGGAGATCAAAGAGATAAAAACAAGGTTCTCGCGATGAAAAACGGTAAGAAGGCAAAAAGCTGGTTTGTCATTATAATCGGAGACAGAGAACGCCGTGGACCTTTTGAAGTTACTCAGAGAGCCATCATCCTGTCAATCATCTGTCTTATAGCTGTTTTTGCGGTAATGGCGGCTGCCAGCTCCTGGCTGTACAGCCGGCCTTACATCGCCACCAGCAACAGGTTGACTGAAGAGCTTGCCGTTGCCAGACAGTCCATCGAGGGGATCAGCCGGGAAAAAGAGAGCTTTTTAGGGGAGATTAAGAGGTTAAAGGCAGAGATTAAGGTCCCCCGTGAAAAGCGAAGGAACCTCGCTGCCACCGAGAAAAAGAAGGAGTTGCCCGTCGCCGTTGCCAAGAGGGATGCCGCAGTTGAAGACAACCCGTTTGTCTCTCTTGAAGAGATACAGATAGTATATAATGAGGGCAACAAAACGCTCAAGATCAGATTCATAATAAAAAGCCAGAGTACCGATGAAAACTATATCTCGGGGTATGTGTTTGTCATCCTCAATCCTGCGCCCGGTTCTTCCCTCCTCCACAAGAGTTCCCCGGTGGCGGAGCTTGCTGGCGGACTCCCCCGATCTTATAAAAAGGGAGAAAACTTTTCTATCGCCCGTTTCAAACATATTGAAGGTGTATTCCCTTCGATATCCGATAGGAGCAAGTACACGTCGGCTTCTGTGCTGGTCTATGCAGATGATGGAACGCTCGGACTGAACAAAGAGTTGCCCTTATAAATCTACCCAATAACCTGACGAAAGCATTGGGATATACCGCTCATGACACCTGCGCGTTTCCTTCTAAGATTTAAATCAACCATTATCACTCTCTGTATCCTCCCCCTCGCCGCCCTGTTATGTGTGCCGG
>JAFCZZ010000190.1 GCA_019314085.1 Deltaproteobacteria bacterium
GATTGTTCGATGGGATATTCGGTGGTATAGCCGACGCCGCCCAGCACCTGCATCGCCTCCGCGATCACGCCGAGGCTCACCTCGCTCCCGTAACCCTTGACCAGCGGTGTCAGCACCGCCGCCAGACCGGCGCAGGCCTTGGCCTTCTCTGCGTCGGTCGCGTTTCCGGCTATATCGAGATAGTAGAAACCCTTGAAGATCATGGCCCTGACACCCTCGGTGAGGGCCTTCATATCGAGGAGCATCCGCCTGATGTCCTCATGTTTGATAATGGGGACCCGTTCTGCCTTCGCATCGCCGAAGGGCCTGCCCTGAATGCGTTCCGTGGCAAACCGGGAGGCGTAAGCGTAAGCGACCGCGGCCTGCGTGTTGGAGTTGTGTCCCGTGCCGATCCGGGATTCGTTCATCATGTTGAACATCATACCCAGGCCTCTGGATCGTCCCTTCTCGTCGGGCAGGGGGCCCATTCGGATACCGTAACAATCGTCATCCTCACCAAAATTGAGGAGAGCCGTCGCATGAGCCTTGAGTCCCATCTTGTGCTCGATTCCGACCGTTATCACATCATTGAACTCGCCTAGTGACTGGTCTTCATTCACCCGATACTTGGGAACGATGTACAGGCCGAGGCCCGCCGATCCCGGAGCGCCCCCCTCGGGCCGCGCCAGAACCATATGGATCGTATTCTCGCAGGTCCCCGCGTCCCCGCCGGTGATGAACATCTTGGTGCCCTTGATCTTCCAGATCGCGGGATCGTCCGTCGGAAAGGCCTTCGTCGTGGAATCATCCCCTGCCAGTCGCCGCTGAGGAGCTTGGGCAGGAATAGGTCCTTGTCCTTCTCCTCGCCGAACTCGATGAAAAGGTTTGCCACACCGCTCGTCAGCTTGATATACGACATGACAGCGGGGCAGGCCGCCGTATTCATCTCGAAGATGGCCTTGTAGAGGCTGAGCGGCATCCCGCCTTCCAGCTCGACGCACTCGCTCGTGGACCCCCAGCCGTTTTCCTGGAGGAATTTGTACACATCGGCGTATCCCGGGGGCGCCGTTACCACACCGTCCTTCAAGACGGCACCAATCTTGTCACCCTCGGCATTGATAGGGCTGACGACCTCACGCGCCACCTTGTATCCCTCGTTCAGGTACATATCGACATCCTCCAGACCGTAGTTGTCCTTGAAACGGTCACAGGCCAGGACCTCCTCCATGGGAAGCCACTCCTTCAGGATGAACTGCAGATCTCTCACGTCATATTTATATTCCACCGTCAATACCTCCTCTGTGTTCTCCTCAGTTCTGTAAAAACCCCATTCGCCTGGCGGGGAGCATACAGGGCCATACAGAAAATACAATACGGAATAATTATAAGGAATATATGAGGGAAACCTTATAGTATTTATGAGAGTGATAGCAGATAGGACCTGAGATTGACCTTCTTCTTGTTTAGACCAAATTTTTTTCTGATGCCGTTTCTATGAAAATCGATCGCCCCCGTGGACATATTCAGAAATTCGGCGATCTCTTTCGTGGTTCTCCCCTCCTTGACAAGATTGGCCACCTGGAACTCTTTCGGGGTAAGATTAAAATGTTTTAATGTGATGTTACGCAGAAAGGGTGAAATGATGTTTGTTAAATTGGTTTCAATCGTATCGATACAGACGCTCTGATTGGCAGTTAGCCGGCCTTTCTTTAATTCTTCGACGTACGGCATGATAATTTCCCTGACATTCGACAGGACGTTTCTTTCAAGATCTACCTTGTCCTCCTCCCTCTGTTTTAGCAGGACCTTCAGGGCCGCGTTGGACTCGACAAGAGAGGCCGACTTTCTCTCCAGCTCCTCTTCCTTCTTATTCAGGGCCTCTTCAGCCAGCTTTCGTTTGGTGACGTCCCGTGCCAGACACCGAAATCCGATCGGGCTGCCCGACGGATCCCGGATCAGGGATGCCGACATCTCGTGGAATCGCCGGTCACCGTCCTTTCGGATGACCTGGTAATCGAATATCTCCGCGGGCTCCCCCGTTCGATATATCTTATTGAAAATCTTGAATAATCTAATGGTTGTCTCGGGAAGGACATAGTCACGGTAGTTCATATGCCCTAGCTCTTCCGCCGAGTACCCCAGCATCTCCACTGTTGCCGTATTGAAGAATGCAAAGTTTCCGGCAAGGTTGAGTTCAAAGTAGGCCTCTTCCATATTCTCAAGGATGATACGATACTTCTCCTCACTTGATTTCAATTCTCTTGTGGTCTGCAAGCCCTCAAGGTGCAGCGTCTCTTCAAGCTCTTCAACCCGCCGATGCAGGGTTGTCACCTCGCGAATCAATTGGTCCCTACTCTTTTTCTCGTCCTTCATTCCTATCCGATTCCTTCGAAAGTAAGACTCCTGAGGACTCAACCTCGCGATAACGCCCGTGTCGTCTCCATATCCACCGCCCGGCATCGACGATACTGGTTTTTGAGTTTCAAGTCAACCGGGCTGTTGTTCAGCGAGGACAGAGTAACAAACAATGGATGCGAGCGGGTGAAGCATGAATTATGGGGTCATTTCAACCCGCGCGCATGAAGAAACTGGTGGTAGCGCGCCCACCGGGCAAGGGTCATCGACGCCTGTTCAAACCCCCGGTAAACGGGAACCCCTGACTCGAGGAGTTGCTTTTCGAGACGGCACCCTATCTCCCGTATCGCGGGATCGTTTCGATGTGTCCTCCAGCTTGTGACAAAGGATTTCCCGTGCAACTGTTCTCTCACCGGACCGGACAGATAGTCGGTTATTTTTTGGATTTGAATGCCTTTGCCAACGCCGTAGAGCCAGTCAAGGGACAGTGAGATAATCAGCATATCGATTTGGGGCTGGGAGGATACCAGATCGATCATCCTCTTGAAGATATCCATATCGCGAAAGATCGGCATGGCGTCGATGGGATTTTTGATGATGTTCCCGCCTGCCGGGATAAAGGATCTCAGCTCCTCTGCCACCGCCGGGGTGAAGGGGGGCATTTCCAGACCCGCCCGGCTGCAGGTATCGGCCGCGGAGACAGCGATCCCTCCGCCGTGGCCGATAACGGCCACGCGAAGGCCCTGCGTCGTCTTCAGGTGTCGGAAGGCGAGGGTGAGAAAGGCCATCTCTTCGAGTGAACGGGCCTGTACGGCGCCGCTCTTTTTGAAGAAGGCGTCCCACATCCGCTCTCCTCCGGCCAGCGATCCCGTGTGGGATGCCACCGCCTTGGTCCCCGCCTCCGTCAGACCGGCCTTCAGTATAATGACCGGTTTGACTGGATTGATCCGGGATACCAGTTCGAGCAGCCGGCGTCCGTCCTTTATACCCTCCAAGTACATGGTGATGATCTGGGTATCGGGATCATCGGCCAGGTATTCGAGAAAATCCGTGCTGTCAAGTGTCAGGGCGTTGCCGAAACTGATCACCTTGCTAAAATTGATCCCCAGCCGGGCGCAAAAGTTGGTAAAATCCTGCGCATGACCGCCGCTCTGGCTGACGAAGGCCACGGGACCGCTCTTCTCGGGGGCTCCTATCCACGTCACAAACCGCTGGCTGGGGATGAACACCCCCATGCAGTTGGGTCCGATGACATTGAGCCCCCCCTCGTGGGCTATCGTCTCGATCTCCCGGTGCAGTCTCAGACCCTCTTCCTCGCCGGTCTCCTTGAACCCCGCGGTAAAGATGTGCACGTTCCGGTTTCCCGAGGAGATACAGTCGCGCAGCGCCGCGGGAACCGCCGGGGCGGGGACGGAGATGATCACCAGATCAATCGGCTCGGGGACCGAGACGAGGTCGGGATATGCCCTGATACCCTCAACCTCCGGGGCGCCGGGGTTGATGGGGTAAAGCCTCCCGGCATATCCGTAATCGCGAATACTGCCAAAGATTCCTGACCACCCTTCAGGCCTCTTCCGCGGGGCCCCGACGACGGCCACCGTTTTGGGGTTAAAGATTACACCCAGATCTTCCTGTGTTCCCATTCCTGTACATTCCCTCCATCTTACCATTCAGCCGCGCACCGATGCCGGTAAACGCGCAGCCGGTCTGATCCCCGCCCGATTGACTTCCCCCGCAATAAACCTACTTCTTTTCCAGGTGGGCCGGCGCTTCGTAGATACGGCCGCCGTCGACAACGATCGTCTCCCCCGTTATGTAGCTCCCCGCATCAGATGCCAGGAGCAGGACGGCACCGGCAAGCTCTTCCGGCTCTCCGAGGCGCATCAGGGGCATATTCTTCTCCACCTCCGCCCCCACCGCCGGATCCTTCCACAGGGCCTCGCTGAGGCGCGTCTTGATCACCCCCGGGGCAATGGCGTTGACCCGGATATTGTGCTGCCCCCACTCCTTGGCCATCACCTGGGTCAGCATGATGACGGCGGCCTTCGTTACACAGTAGACCCCCAATTCTCCGGGCCTTAGACCTCCGATGGACGAGGTGTTGATGATCGCCCCCCCGCCCTGCTCCTTCATAACCCGTGCTGCCAGCTGGCTTAGGAAAAAGAGCCCCTTCAGATTGACGTTCATCGTGATATCCCAGGTCTTTTCGTCCTGGTCCATGAGAGGACCGTAGTAGGGATTGGTTCCGGCGTTGTTCATGAGGATATCGAGCCTGCCGAATTCCTTCGTCACCCTTTCGATGAGGGCCTTCGAATCCTCCGTCTTGGCGACGTGGGCCGCAATAGCCATTCCCTTGGCGCCCTTCGCGCGGATCTCCTCCGCCACGGGCTCGAGCCCCTCGATCTTCCGGCTGCTGACTACGACAGTGGCCCCCGCGTCGGCAAGGGCAAGGGCGCAGGAGCGGCCAATGCCGCGGCTCCCGCCGGTGACAAGTGCTACCTTTCCTTCCAGTGAAAACATCGATAGATCCATGGTTCCTTCCTTTCTGGTCTCTGGTTGTGGGATGAGAGATAACACACTCGTGCAAGCATCGTCAAATGGTGTTACATTAAGGATTGCGGTTGGGGATTTCGATCGGTCTTGGGAACAAAGGGTGTCTCTGAATCCCCAGCTTCTTCATCCTTGAAAAGAGGGTATTGGGATGAATATCGAGGGCATCCGCGGCACCCCCTGGCCCTGTCACCTTTCCCCCTGTCAGTTGCAGTACGCGAATAATGTGTTTCCGCTCATTCTCCCGCAGGCTTATAGCGGTCTGTTCAGGCAACATGGAACGGTTGCCCTCCAATTCCGGCACCTTGTAATACGGTCCCCTGCTCAGAATGACACCCCGTTCGAT
>JAFCZZ010000191.1 GCA_019314085.1 Deltaproteobacteria bacterium
GGACACCTTCGTCTCTTTCGGCACACAGTTTGCCGCGAAGGGGGTGAATCTTCTCGGAGGGTGCTGCGGGACCACCCCGGAATATATCCGTAAGCTGAAGGAGACGGTTGTCGGTACGCGGCCGATCCTGCCGGTGAGAGGATCTGTCAGCGCCGTCAGCTCCGCGCGCTCGTCCGTTATACTCGAAAGGAAAAGGGCCCTCTCAATCGTCGGGGAGCGGATCAATCCGACGGGGAAGAAGCCCCTCCAGGAGGAACTTCGCGGGGGGAAGATGTCTCTTGTCATGACCATGGCGAAGGAGCAGGAACGGATGGGGGCGTTGCTTCTGGACGTCAATGTGGGGATGCCGGGGATCGATCAGAAAGAGACGATGCTGGAGGTGATCTGTTCCCTCTCTGTGACCTCCGACCTGCCCCTGGTCATCGACTCTTCGGACAGCGAGGTGATAGAGGCGGCGCTGCGGCTGTATCCCGGCCGAGCCCTCATCAACTCGATCTCGGGGGAAAGGGAAAAGACAGAGCGGCTTCTCCCCGTCGTGGCGAGGTATGGTGCCATGTTCATACTCCTTCCCCTGACGGAGGGGAATGTTCCTAAGACGGCCGAAGAGAGGAAGAAGATCATAGGAGACGTGTTTGAAAAGGCCGCGGCCCTGGGATTTATGAAGGCCGACATCGTTGTCGACGGCCTTGTCATGGCGGCCTCCTCGGATCTCAGGGCTCCCGCGGAGACCCTTGGAACGGTTGAGTGGAGCAGCGATGTTTTCAAGTCTCCAATGTCTCCTTCGGAATGCCGCAGCGACCGTGGTTGAACGCGGCCTTTCTCGCCATGGCGGTCTCGAAGGGCCTGACGATGGCGATCGCCAATCCCGGTGTGGGAGAGGTGATGAACAGCTCCATCGCGGCGGATCTCCTCGCGGAAAGGGACCCGGATGCGGCGGCCTATATCAGACACTTTTCGGGCAGATCCCCGGAGGCGAAAGGAGAAGAGGCCCCTTCCCTTGAAGCGCCTGCGGACCCCGTCTTTCAGGCCGTCCTCGATGGGAACAGAGACGGCATCGAGGCCGTTCTTTCCCGGGCGCTGGAGGCGGGGGGAGACGCCCGAAAGATCGTCGATGGAAGCATGATTCCCGCGATCACCAAGGTCGGAACGCTCTTTGATAGCAGGGAATATTTTCTCCCGCAGTTGATAGCGAGCGCCGAGGCGATGAAGAGAGGGATTGCCTATCTCGACCCGTGGCTTGCCGATGCCGGGCCGTCGAAGGAACAGAAGGGGGCTATCATAATCGCGACGGTCAAGGGGGATGTCCACGACATCGGCAAGAATATCGTGGCGCTGATGCTGAGAAATCACGGGTTCGAGGTTATCGACCTAGGGAAGGACGTGTCCGCCGAGACCATTGTACGGGAGGCCGCCAGGATCAAACCCTCTGTTGTCGGTCTGTCCGCCCTGATGACTACGACGATGGTGAACATGGAGGAAGTAATAGAACTGGCGGGGCAGCAGTCTGTCGACTGCCGGTTCATGGTTGGTGGGGCGGTGGTGACAAAGGCCTACGCCGAGTCCATCGGGGCGTATTACGCCAAAGACGGTGTGGCGGCGGTCAGAGTAGCCGAAAAACTGATCCGGTAACGAAATTGGACCGGCATGAGATTCCCGGGGCTGGCGGGCTGGTTCCGGGAGGAGTTTCCACCCCTCGCCTGAAGGTGCTTGTACCCATGATTCTCGAACGGGTAGATGTTGCCTGTTACGATGGCTATAAGGCGCATGAACGTCCCCGGACCTTTGTTTTTCGAGGGTGGCGGTGGGAAGTGTCTGAGATCATTGATCGCTGGTACGAAGGCGGCCGCGAAGCGGGCGGCCCGTCGCTGGATTACTTCAAGGTCCGCACGCGGGAGGGGCCGGTCTTTCTGCTCCGCTACAACGCGCTTTTTGATGGATGGGCAATCGTCGTACCGGACAACAAGACAGACAGCGACCTTCTTTCGTAATCTTAAACACTACGGGGTGCCCCCGCTCTCCCTTTCTATGGCGATGGCATGTATGCGCAGCAGATCGGCAAACTGTTCGGGTACAATGGGTTTGCTGAAGTAAAACCCCTGCATCTCGTCACAGGCGTGTTCCTTGAGGAAGTCCATCTGATCCTGTGTCTCCACCCCTTCGGCCACGACGGTAAGGCTGAGGGCCTTGCCCATGTGAAGAATCGCCTCGGTAATCGCTTTGTCCTCGGAATTATTCGGGAGGTTACGGATAAAGGATCGATCCACCTTGAGCGTGTCGATAGGAAAGTTCTTGATCTGGGCGAGAGAAGAATACCCGGTACCGAAATCGTCGATGGCGAGCCGCACACCCAGTTTCTTGATTTTGGAGAGAACCTTGATCATGAGCGGGGGGTTGTTCATCACCATGCTTTCGGTGATTTCGAGTTCCAGCAGATTTGCCGCCATACCGGAATCCGCCAATGCCGCCTTGATGTCCTCGAGCAGGCCTTCGTCCGTGAGCTGACGAAGCGACAGATTCACCGCCATGCAGACAGGGGGAAGACCCTGGCGTTGCCAGGCGACATTTTGGGCGCAGGCGGTTTTCAGTACCCACCTGCCGATGGGCACGATCAGCCCTGTTTCTTCGGCTACCGGAATGAGTTGCAGGGGGGGTACCGAACCAAGGGTTGGGTTCTGCCAGCGCAGCAGGGCCTCCACACCGGTGATCGCATCGGTTTTAAAGTCCAGCTTGGCCTGATAGTGCAGGGAGAATTCTTTTCGCTCCAATGCCATGCGCAGGTTTGTCTCGATCAGGAGGCGTTCGATTGATTGAGACTTGATCTCTTTGGAATAAAACTGGTAGTTGTTCTTCCCTTCCTCCTTGGCGAAATACATGGCTATGTCGGCGGTTTTCATTAAGGATTGCTCATCTTCGGCATCCTTCGGATAGATGCTGATGCCGACGCTTGCCGTTACACGGCATTCCTGATCCATGATCGTCAGAGGTTGTATGACGGTAGAAAGGATATTGTGGGCTACGGTGGCGACCTGGCTCGAATCGCCCACCTCCTCGATCAGTATGACGAATTCATCCCCTCCCAGACGGGCGAAAACATCGACGGCCCGCAGCGCCTGCCTCAGACGCATGGCGACTTCCTGCAGCAGCTGGTCGCCTGCCTCGTGGCCCAGCGTGTCGTTGATGATCTTGAAGCGATCCAGATCGATAAAGAGGACGGCGAGCTGCCGCTCATAACGCCGCGCGCCCTGAATTGCGTGGTTCAGCAGCTGGCTGAACATCAAACGGTTGGGGAGGTCCGTCAGGGTATCGTGCGTGGCGAGGTACTCAATCCTCTCTTCGGTGCGTTTGCGCTCCGTGATGTCGTGTCCGACCCCCCGAAATCCCAGAATTGTGCCCTCGCTGTCTCGTTTGGGGAAGATGGAAAACTCGATAAACGTTGTGCTGCCATCCGGCCGGACAAACTCATAAGGAAAGTTTCTGGTCGGCTCGCCCGTTTCATGAACCTGGTGAAATGTCTGGTAAACGGTGCCGATGTCTTCCTCTCTGACGAAGTTTCGGAAATTCACCCCCGCTAACTTTTTACGGGAATATCCCAAGCCGTTGACGAAGATATCGTTGAAGAAGAGGATGTTGCCGACCAGGTCGGTCTCGAAATACCATTCCTCCATCTCTTCGATGATGCTGCGGTATCTCTCCTCGGACTGGCGTATCGTCTCCTCCATAAGCTTGCGTTCGGTAATGTCCCGGGAAACACCCCGGAATCCGATTGGTTTATCTTTTGAATCTCTGATGAGAGATACCGACGTTTCGTGAATCACTTTGGCCCCATCTTTTCTGATAGATTCAACTTCTAATGCTTTAATCGGTGTGCCTGTTAAATACAGTTCGCGGTAAGGCTGATATAATTTTTTAAGGGTTTCTTCATCCGTATGCCGCCGGGTGTTCATCCCGACCAATTCTTCTTTGGTATATCCCAGGAATCTGCAGTTGACTTCATTAACAAAAGTATAATTACCATCAAGGTCAAGTTCAAAATAGCCCTCCTGGATGCTTTCAATGATCGTCCGGTATTTTTCCTCAGACTGCCGTAGGGTCTCCTCCATCTGTTTCCGATCGTTGATGTCGCGGGACGTGCCGCGGAATCCGATCGGGTTTCCTTCTTCGTCCCGTACCAGGGATATCGAAACTTCGGATATTTGTCGCGTCCCGTCTTTTCTAAGAACCTCCATTTCAAACGCCTTGACCGGTTTCCCCGTGGTGTAGATTTCGGCGAAGAACCGATACGTTTTTTTTGCGTTTGTTTCATCTTGAAACTGCCGGTTGTTTACCCCGATTAATTCCTCTCGGGGACATCTCATATGTCTGCAGATCACATCATTCACGAAGGTAAAAGTTCCGGTAAGGTCAATCTCAAAATAGCCATCTTCGATGGCCTCAAGGATGGTTCTGGATCTCTCGTCACTAAAACGTAGCGTCTCTTCGGCACGCTTGCGTTCGGTAATATCCATAAAACTCCCGAGTGAAGCCCGCTCACCTTTATAGATGATGGAGGCGACCATCTCCAAAACCCACATTACCTCCCCATTCTTCCTGATGAACCGGTATTCGTAAGGATCGGAACGGTCCCCTCTCAGGTTTTTTATCGCATTTCCCCTGGTCATCTCTCTATCGTCAGGGTGAAGATAATCGAGGGAGTCGAGGCCTGCGAGCTCGGTGTCCGAATAGCCGGTGAGCTTCTGATACAGCGGGCTGGTGTAGACAAATATACCATCCTGCACGATATATATCCCAACCCCGACATGGGACATAATGACTTCCGAGAGATGGGACAAATCGTTCTTTTGCGGACCACGTTTTTTGCTTTCTTTGCCCGATGATTGAAATTTGACTGCCACGTCCCCTGAATCTCCTCCGCCTGTATGATGAATTTAGATAACCACTCCCATGGTTATGGGACCCATTATTTGTCGACGTATGTGCTGTGTAGCTTTAGTTGTTTTGTTCCGACAGATACATCCGTTACAACTAAGAAATATAAGCAAATAACATACCAGAATACCATTGATGATATATGGTCAAAATTACAGAAGCGGGGTAGTCAGTTAGCTCCTCCTACGGAATGCCAACACGCTATAATCTATGGACATTTCTGGCAGATAGCCTATTCGCCACTTATGAAAGATTTGTCGTGTAATTCCAG
>JAFCZZ010000192.1 GCA_019314085.1 Deltaproteobacteria bacterium
GCGCCGGGTCAGGCAGTTCTCGAACGCGGAGGTCTCATCGACCTCGCCCTCGATGACCTCGATCTCGGGGTCGTCGAACCACTCCTCCCGCCAGAGCCGCACGATCCGGCCGGGGTCGGAGGTCTTCAGATAGACTTCGTAGTGATTGTTTTCAGTCATACAGATCAGCCTCACTGACAGGGATCACATCCAGCGCCCACCGGACAGAACATAGTCATCCCGGACCTTCTGGAGCAGCCGCCAGGTGTCCAGGATCTGCTCCTGCGCCTCCCGGAACGTGGGACCACCACCGACGATGTGCCGGTGGGGGTTGATCTCACCATCCTGGATGTGCTCCTCTATGAGATTCCATATATCGTAGAGATCACTGGCCACCTCGGCTATGATCTCACCCTCATCTGTTGAGTCGATCAGCATCTGCTCACCTCCGGTATTCCTCCGGAATCCTGCTGAAATAGCAGGGCAGGTGCTCGACAAACGTCTCCCACCCCGCCTCATCGAGCGCGTAGATGTCCTCAGCATCGCGCCCGGGCGTCCATCCGGTCATGTTCTCTCTCACCTCTCTACAATATACTATACGCGTCTATAATATTTATATGTTTCTATGTGCATCTATGGATGCTATATTACACATACAACCATCCGATGGAGTCAGACGGATGTCAGACAAACGGTGGACAGGAAACGAAGGTTCTTCAACTAACGGATCCGGTGGAAAAACAGAGGGAGTTAGAATAGTCCGCTCACATCGACCCCGAGCTTCGCGAGCACGGCGGCGATGACCAGAATCACGCCGCGCTTCGCGATAGTGAAGATCGTCTCGATGCGTGCCAGGCGCTCCCGGATCTCGCTGATCTTCGTGTCGATACAGGCCAGACGCTCGAGCACGAGCGCCTGGAACTGGTCGTCGTCCATGCTCTCCCCTCCGCGGCTACTCCCGCTTGATCGCATCCAGGATGCGGTCGATGAACAGGAGCCAGAGCGGCACCCCAACGGCGATGCCGACCGCGATCATCACCCATGCCATCATGTCCATGCCATCACCTCCTACTAACGTGCTGCTGTCGCAGTCAGACTTTCGGGATTGGTTCCCTCCACAGGTGCGGGCACCCGTAGTCATACAGGCGCTTCACGAACGCGTAGACCGGGTGCCCGTACGCCACCTGCTCGACCGCCCGCCGCCTCCGTTTTGCGACCGCGTGGTGGCCCGGGCGGGGAGCCGGTAGAATGGTGTTCTCCCCTTCCGCCGCAAGCGCGATCGATCCCGCGACGGATCTCGGCGTGATCTCATAAGACTCGCCCCAGACCTTTGCCCGGTCCATGTCGCCGCGGACCTTGGCCGGGATCTGATCCAGGGCGGCGTTGATCTCCTCCTCGTTCTCGAGGACCACCACGCCCTCGACGTCCAGGATCTCCGCGTCCGCGGGAACATCGGCGATGCTCGAGACCGTGGAGGCGTCATCGAGGATGAGCCGGCCCTCGTATCCGGAGAGGTCGCGGTTGTCCCTCACGAGCCGGACCTCCCAGTCTCCCTTCGGTTCGTGGTCGAGGACCTGCCACAGAGGGCCGCCTATGGCCACGAGGCCGCGGTCGCGCGGGTTGATCCCGCCGGCCCGTTCGCCGGTGGTCCAGTTCTTGACTTCTATCATCAGTGCTTTTGTCATGGTTCTTCACCTCCATGCAGCTCAAGCCGTTTCGAGCTCGTAGACCCGGTTTGCATTCCGGTCACAGTGCCAGATCGTTGTCGAATTCCCGCCAATACCAGAGGGCCATGTAGATGGACTGCTCCCTGATCGGATAATAGAGAAATCGGACGTGGACAGCTTATAAACATGATCAGTGCCCTGGCTACTGTACCAGATCACATCAGGCTTTCCGCCGATACCGTAGGCACCGCCAACCGGGGCGACTGCCGACCGGATAATAGAGAAATCGGACGTGGACAGCTTATAAACCCCGGCACTGGCACACGGATCACAGTGCCAGATAACGGTGGAGTCCCCGCCGATACCCTCGGGGCATCCTCCTGGACTGGCTGTCTGGCGGATGACTGAGAAGTCTGATACAGAGAGTTCGTAAAGAGTGGCAGGAGGGTAGTCTCTACAGTGCCAGATCACTGACGAATCTCCGCCAATGCCGGTGGGAGCGCGGCCCGGTCCCGTCGCCATCTGGATGATAGAGAAGTCAGATGTAGATAGACTATAGAGTTGCCTGTTGCCCCAGTCACAGTGCCAGATCGTTGTTGAGTCTCCGCCAATACCCAGGGGGTCTCCTGCCGGACTCGGCGACGATCGGATCACCTCGCCGAACGGCGGCGGTGCCGCGCTCCAGAACTGGACCCAGATCGCGCCGTCCCAGTATTTCGCTGCAACCGCCGGCTGCCAGGCGGAGCCGTCCCAGCGCTTGATATCGACGATATCCAACCAGGCCGCACCGTCCCAGGTCTGGATGCCCGGCATCGCGTCACCTCACTCAGTCTGTATCCAGATATCACCGACAGCCAGGGCCATCGGCTCCGAGGCCTGCACCCAGATGTTCCGGCCGCCGGCCTGCGCGTGGGTGAACATGTCGGCGTGCTCACCGTCCACGGTGTCCGCGTCCCCGGCGGTATTCGCGTGGTCAACGGACGCGCTCGAGATGTCGGTGATGTCGGCGATCGAGTGGGTATGCCAGTCAGGTGGGAACGTCGACGGCTTGTCCGGGATGTTGTCCCAGAACGGCGTGTTCCAGAAGTCGATGATCGAGTCCCGTGAGATTTCGCCGACGACGATACCGTCGGCGTAGGACTTGGTCACCGCGTCCTGCGGGTTGACCGGATCGGCAAGGTTCGTAATGCGGTGGCCGTTCATGTCCGCGACGGGGTCATCCGTGCAGCCGGTGAGCCGAAGGACCTCGATAACGGCGGTCTCGGCGGCGTTTGGTGTGAAGAACCCGATACCACCTGGAAGGGTGATATAGTCCCGACCGCCGATGACGATCGACGGGTTCGCCGAGATATCGCTACCGCCGCACAGCTGCAGGAGGTCCGTGTCCACATCACGTAGGATCGTCCCGCCCGTGAGCGGCCTGCTCGTGTCCGCGGGGTAATATTGTGTATGGTCGTCGTCCTCGAGGCCATCCAGCGATCCGTGATCGATCACCCCGCCATCGTCCGCCTCGCCACTGTGCTTATGCCCGGTGGTCGCGTTGAACTTTCCCCAGATCTCGGCGATGCTATGGGAAAATGTTCCCCAGGCTTCGCCGGACATATGCACGATCGCATACCTGATCCTGTTCAGGTTGTTCAATAGCGAGCCGATCGGGCTGTCCCACGTCTGCGCTTCGTCCGTATCGCCGAGAATGTTCTGCTGACTGAGATCTACTGTCACTAACTTCCCCTCCGCATCGACTGAGACCGGTACCGGCGTCCCCTCATAGGTCCCGAACAACAGCGCCTGGAGCCGGCCCTCTTCGTCTGTGCTCAGCGTCCGCAGGGTGGTATCATGCACGCCCTGCATGACAGCCCGGATCCGGCCCTCCTCGTCGACCGCGAGCGGGATCCCCTCACCACCGGTCATCAGACTGACTATCCGACCCTCACTATCGACTCGAACGGTTCTCAATTCGACGCCGTCTGAACCCTTGAAAACGGCGAACAGGTTACCGTTCTCGTCGGTGACGATCGGTACGTACTCCGTTCCGAACTTGCCGGTCAGTCTGACAGACCTGTGCCAGTCGGGTAGTCCAGATACCATAGCTCACCTCAGATGACGCTTAGCAGTGACTTCACCGCACGGACGATCGCACTACCGATCTGCCCGGCGGGACTCTGTGCGTGGGTCAGCGTCGCGATTCTGACATACACTGAATGCTCGTATGTATCATCCTGGTTCTCTGTGTGAATCGTGATCATGCATGGCGATTCCGGCAGCTCCCAGAACTCGTCCCAGGCGATCGTCTCGTCATCGCCATGGAACCAGGTTCCCTCATCGTACGGAAAGATCTGGTGAATGCCGTAGAAAATCGAGACGTTCAACAGACCCGAGGGCCCGGGCGGGAAACGGATATTCACATAGCTGATGTAGTCGCCCTCGACCTCGAGATCAGTATCCCGCTCCTCCCCGGGCGGAGTGGTGATCGTCAGGGAGTAGATCGCCGTGACGGATCACCCCCTGTCAGACGATCTTGTACGTCAGTGCGACGAAGATCTTTGCCCCGGTGTCCACTCCAGACCAGTCCACGACCACCGGGTCGTCCGCGGCGCCCTGGATATTGAGATGCGGTGCGGGATTGCCGTAAAATTTCGAGCAATAGATCTTGTAGATCAGGTTCGCGCTCGTCCCGAACCGCACCGCCACATCTCCGGCGCCGCTATCGGTCTGGATGAGACACATCCGGGTGCTCACCGCCGAACCGAGTGGAGGCGTCAGGAGGACGTACGGGCTGGTCTCGGTACTGGTGTCGATCTCAGCGGTGACCGTCTCTTCGCTCGCGAGGGTGTCGGTATCGATCACGCCCGGTACGGATTCGACCCGGACCTTTCGCTCGAATGTCACGACCCGATCACCCCCTCGACCAGCACGAACGCTGAATGCGTGGCGGCGGTGTCCTCGTTTACGTAGTAGACCGAGACCTCGTCACCGCTCGGGAAAACAGTGTCGTCTGTGAGCTCGACGCCGGCGCCGTCGTCGTAGACCAGTCCTTCGTCTGGGCAGACCTGCCGGATTCCGGAATAGAGAGCGAGACCGAGTCGGAATTCCGAACCGGTGGAGCACTGGACGTAGAATCGCTTAAGCCGGAACGTCTGCGCGGACTTCACGCTGAGCAGACTTACCCGTCCCTCGGTCGAGGGTGGGACGTCGATCTTCTGGCATACTGTGTACAGAGCCATC
>JAFCZZ010000193.1 GCA_019314085.1 Deltaproteobacteria bacterium
GCGTCGATATCACCGCGCAGGGCCTGCATGGCCGGAATGACTTTATCCCGGTAGGTTTCGGCCTGTTTGACGGTATCGTCGATCTTCTGCGCCTTTGCCGACGACGCTTCCAGCGTCGCCAGGTTTTTGTAGGCGGAGGCCAGGAGAGCGCTGACCTTTTTCAGGAGATCTTCCTGGACCGGCGCGGGAATAGACGCGCTCTTAAGGCTGACAGTGGAATCGGCCAAGAGGGTCGCATAGTCGATCCCTGCGGGGAGGAACTGTTTCTTGACCATGTCGATAGCCGTCATCGCCTCAATGTTGATCTGCATGGCATACTTCTCGACATAGATCTCGAAGCGGGAATGCAGTTCCTTGTCTGAAAGGACCTCATACTTTTCGAAGAGCTTGAGGGCTCTCGGGGTTACAAAGGCCTTCAAGGCATCCACGGTGTTGCCCGCGTTGGGCAGGCCCCGCTTTTCGGCCTCTTTCAGCCAGGCGTCGGTATAGTTGTCACCGTTGAAGAGAATGCGACCGTGCTTCTTGTAGATCTCCTTGATGATCGCTGTCACTTCGGCGTTCGTATCCCTGGCCTTTTCAAGACGGGTGGCGATCTCGTCGAGGGCTTCGGCCGCGATGCTGTTCAACGCGACATTCACCCCGGCAATCGACTGGGCCGAACCCACCGTCCGGAACTCGAACTTATCCCCGGTAAAGGCGAAGGGGGAGGTCCGGTTGCGGTCGGTATTGTCCTTCGGAAACTTGGGCAGCGTATCGACACCGACATTAATGAATTGCGCGTCTTTCGAACCGTTTTTCTTACCTGTTGCAATATTCTCCAGGATCCCCGTCAACTCGTCCCCCATGAAGATGGAGATGATGGCCGGAGGGGCTTCGTTGGCGCCCAGACGGTGATCGTTTCCGGCGCTTGCGCAGGTGGCCCTCAGGATATCGGCGTGGGTGTCGACGGCCTTGATCATGGCGCTCAGAAAAATGAGGAACTGGACATTTTCACTGGCCGTACGCCCCGGCTTCAGCAGATTGACACCGTCGCTCGTGGCAAGAGACCAGTTGTTGTGCTTGCCCGAACCATTGATGCCGGCATAGGGCTTTTCATGGAGCAGGCAGACCAGATCGTGCCGAAGCGCGACCTTCTGCATGGTCTCCATGACCAGCTGGTTATGGTCGGTCGCGATGTTCGTGGTTGTATACAGGGGGGCCATCTCGTACTGCGCCGGAGCAACCTCGTTATGCTGGGTCTTGGAGGTAATGCCCATCTTCCAGAGTTCGTTATTCAGATCCCACATGTAATCGGAGACCCGGTCCTTGATGGCGCCGAAATACTGGTCATCCAGCTCCTGACCCTTGGGCGCGGGGGCGCCGAAGATCGTTCTGCCGGTCAGCATCAGGTCGATTCTCTCCTCATAAAACTCTTTGTCCACCAGGAAGTATTCCTGCTCGGGACCCACCGTGGAGATGACCTTGGTGGCGGTGGTATTCCCCATAGCCTTTAACACCCGCAGGGCCTGTTTGGAGACGGATACCATGGACCGCAGCAGGGGGGTCTTCTTATCGAGAGCCTCTCCATGGTAGGAATAGAAGGCCGTCGGAATCGTCAGGGTCACATTGCCGCTTTCATCGGTCTTCAAAAACGCGGGGGAGGTGCAGTCCCAGGCCGTGTAGCCTCTGGCCTCGAAGGTGGCGCGCAGTCCGCCGCTGGGGAAGGACGATGCATCCGGCTCACCCTGGACTAACTGCTTGCCGGAAAATTCCATGGTGCTCCCGCCGTCCGCGGCCATGGAGATAAAGGAGTCATGCTTCTCGGCGGTAAACCCTGTCAGGGGCTGAAACCAGTGCGTATAATGAGTCGCGCCCTTTTCAATCGCCCAATCCTTCATGGCGTTGGCGACCACGTCGGCTATGTCGGTGCGCAACGGGGTGCCGTCTTCAATGCTTTCCATCAGGGCCTTGTATATCTCCTCGGGCAGGCGCTGCTTCATCACCTTATTGTTAAAAACATTAGAACCAAAAATTTCTGTTACATCCATAGCTTTCCCCTTTCACCCCATACCATATCTCATTGTTTGAAATATGGTAACAAAATTTTCCTCTCTGCCATGGAGACAGAGCAAGAGGTGTACCAATATTTGATTCCTAATCTTATCAGATAGTTATGGGCGGAATACCCGTCAGGATCGGTCAGCGAAAGGACAATTCCGTTGATTGTGATGCCACTTCCTACAATTTTGTACCAATCAATCCGCGCCGGAGACGATAGCCTGGGGCGACCGATTCGGGGAGAACCCGCCGTACACCAAAGGGCGGAACGGGGGAATATAATAAGGCGGCGGTCCCATCGTCGATGGATGCCGCCGCCTTATGGTGGTACCGTTTCTCTGCTACACTATTACACGACCCCTTGGGCCATCATTGCCTCCGCGACCTTTGTGAAACCGGCTATGTTGGCACCATTGACGTAATTGCCGGGTGTGCCGTACTCATTTGCGGCCTCGACAGAGGCGGTGTGGATGCTCTTCATGATCCTCTTCAGATAGTCATCCACTTCCTCGCGGCTCCAGCTCAAACGCATGCTGTTCTGGGCCATCTCAAGGCCGGAGACGGAGACACCGCCCGCATTCGCGGCTTTTCCGGGCGCGTACAGAATCCCGGCATCGACGAAGGTCTCAACCCCTTCCGGCACCGTCGGCATGTTCGCGCCTTCACTCACAAACTGGACACCATTGTCGACGAGATTCTTCGCGTCCTTCGCGTTAACTTCATTCTGGGTCGCGGAGGGGAACGCGCCGTCCGCCTTATGGCTCCACAGCGGATTATGATCGAGAGAAGGATCGACCGGGACATACACGGCTCCCGGATACTTGTCGGCATATTCCTTGATGCGGCCGCGCTTGAAGTTTTTGAGCTCCATGATGAAGGCCAGCTTGCCGCGATCGATGCCTTCTTCATCATATATATATCCCGAAGAATCCGACAGGGTCACCGCCTTGCCGCCCAGATCGAGAATCTTCTCCACCGTATACTGGGCCACATTTCCGGAACCGGATACGAGACAGGTTTTCCCGTCGAGGGTCTCACCGCGGGTGGCAAGCATCTCCGCGGCGAAATAGACCGCGCCGTATCCCGTGGCTTCAGGGCGTATCAGACTGCCGCCCCAGGTAAGGGCCTTACCTGTCAGAACACCGGTAAATTCATTGCGCAGTTTCTTGTACATCCCGAACAGGAACCCGATCTCCCTGCCCCCGACACCGATATCACCGGCGGGGACGTCCGTATTGGGGCCGATGTGCCTGAATATCTCGGACATGAAACTATGACAGAAACGCATCACCTCAACATCCGACTTGCCCTGTCCTATCGCGCTGTTTACCTGAATCCGATAGCCCCTGTTGATCTGCACCTCGCCCCTGTCATCCACCCAGGGCACGCGAAACATGATAACCCTCTCAGGCTCGACCATGCGCTCAAGAATCCTCGCCTTGCGATACTCCGGGTGTTTATCAAGGACGGGCGCTACCGATTCAGCAACTTCCGAAACAGCCTGAAGAAACTCAACTTCCCCAGGATTACATTCTTCGCACAGCTTCATAAAATCCAACATCTTTCAGCTCTCCCTTCTTTTGTTTTTTCCATCTCCTGCATCACGGCATGAGAGGGAACCGCACTCCTCCCCCCATCACACCATTATACGGTACCACTGCCTGCCGCGGGGCAGCTTCATGCTGGCAACACGACACACCGAACCGCCATGTAGAAAAAATCAGCCGTTAGTGCGTATTAACAGAGCGGCATATACTATCGCGCACACAGACCAGACTCATGGATGAATCGGAGGGTGTGACGTTTTAACGAACACTACATTTTAATAAATACTACCATTGTGTTGTTAATGCAAACAAAAACATCATAACCTGACAAATGTGTGGATGGAACTTACGCATACGCAACTTCTCGCCCCGCTGGCGAGGAAACGGCACTCCTGTCTGCCGTGAGACAGCCCCATACAGTAAGAATGTTGATGGTTGAGGCCTGCCCCCATCTTTTTCTTTTCGCCAAGCCGAATTTGTTTGACAGAGAGGAGTAATATGATGTAGGGGAGCTCGGCTAAACAGAACGGTAGTCAATAATGTCTCATCGCCTCCCCGGCCAGCTTCCAAGCTCCGGGTATTTTTATGACGTCCTGACTGTTTGTAAGCCTACCAAGGATTTGAGGTGTCTTCATGGAGTTTTTTGCGTTTCCGACTGTTCCCCCTGACATTACTCTCGTATGTCTATTTTTAGCCGTTTTTAGCATGTTAGAAGATTCATTGTGGCAGTAATGCGTTACAACCCAAGCATACTCTTCTAAAAAAGCTGATTTAAGCCGAGCCAAAAACACGCGCCCTATCGTAGGACTTTTCCATTATATGGAACTCTTGGGGCTCCTGGTCTCCTCCCCCTGTCCTTTTGTGGCTGCTTGGTGCTCAGTCGGCATCGGGAGGAATATGCCTTAAAGGCTCAGTTTGCGACCTTTCCGACCGGCGCGAGGTAGATCACGAACTCATCGGTCCCGTCGACCCCCACGAGGCGGTCCATCGCTTCCTGGTCATAGGCGGCGATGGCACACGTCCCCGCCCCGATTGCCTCACAGGCGAGATAGAGATTCTGGCCGACATGGCCGGCATCGAGCGCAATCACCTTGTGGGCCGCTCCTCCGTAGCGCCATTCCATACGGTACGGTACGGCCGTCCAGAGAAAGGTGACTGCCGCCTCTCCCGGATACTGCTGGCCGAATGACGCCTCCACGATCCGTTCAGCCAGCTGATCATCCGTCCCCTCCAGGAGGAGCTGGTGCTCAACGGGAAGGTAGCGGTACAGTCCCCGAGCAATCCCCGTAATGTTCAGGACACAGAGGTACGTCTCGAGGGCATGGCGGCACCCCGCCGACGGCACCGTCCGAAAGGCGTGACCGGCATCTATCCGATGGCGTATCCCCTGCGTTGCCCAGAGAAGAAAGGAAAGTTCCTCGATAGTCAGCGGTTCCTCCCGGTAGGACCTGCGGCTCCTGCGACTTTGTATCGCCGCGGCCAGATCGATCCTGCGTATGGTCTCCCATCCGCTGCCGGGCGGCACGAGGTCTATCCGCGTCGCGCCCTCCGCGAACGGCTTTTCTATGGGGGGCGGATCTACCCCCCTGCTCTGACCGGTTGTGGAGAAATCGATGGTCTTGCGGACGGTATCCTTCAAAAAGGACCGACCCTGTTCAAGGAGTGTCTGTTGCATGCCGATACCCCCCTTCATGTGTCTCCCCTATGGAGGTGCTCTCCTTACTGTCTCGGAGTTTCTTCCGCCTCTTCATAGGTATCGGGGGTGAAGCGCGGCGTGCAGACGGCCAGGAAAAGCAGATCATCATCCCCGATGTTCGTGATCCGCTGCGGGCAGCCGGGAGGGATCAGAACAACGTCCCCGGGGCCAACCTCCGCGGGGGGCAGATCGCCCATCTCCATGCGCCCTTTCCCCTTAAGGACAAGGTATCGCTCCGCCACGCCTCGGAGCCGGTGGCGCTGTGTGGCAACCCCGGGCTCCACTCTCGCGCGCGCTATCGAAGCGGCCTCGTCTTCCGCACAATTCGACAGTTCAAGGATGAAACACCCCTCATCCGTGTAGAACTCAGACCCCTGATCGCTGCGTACAATCTTTTCCTCCATTGTTCCCTTGAATCCTTTCCTGTAGATTGTTATCAGGTATTTTGCCACCGGACGACCATAATTTCCAGGACAAAAACACCGACAACTGATTGACCTGTCCAGCATTGACAGGTATATCAAGAGCCTTCAGAGATACGCGGCAGGGGCGTATCGAAAAGGACCCCGCATCAGGAGAACAGATATTACATCTCAATTCGGCCCCATACAGATTATACACGGAGAGGACAACAGTCGATACCCCTATTGCCGATCTGTTTTTATCGACGATGACGTCAAGGTCCTGATCGATCCCGGAGCAGGGCAGCAGCGCCTGACCGAACTGAAACAAAAACACCGCATCGATATGGTGCTCAATACGCATTTTCACTTTGATCATATCGCCTACAATTACCTCTTCGATGAATCCCGTATACTGATCAATGAGAAGGAGGCCCCCTGCTTCCGCGACAGGCGGGAGATCCCCCGGATCATCGGCATAGAGGAGGTGTACGGGACGGGCTGGGTCGACGGCTGGCTTGAGCGGATCGCCAATCCCACAACAGAGAGAAGCCCCTATTCCCCCCAGAACAGACACGAGTGGTGGCTTTCCACCGCCCGGCTGGATGGGGAATACAAGTGGGGGGAGGTGCTTGATTTCGGGAAGACGAAGATGCACGTTATCGGCGCCCCCGGGCACTCCGGCGGGTTCAGCTGCATGTATTTTCC
Organism: Deltaproteobacteria bacterium; assembly: GCA_019314085.1. Next base: position 6,390 of record JAFCZZ010000193.1, read on the forward strand.
CCGTTATGGCGCGATCTATGTGGCGGATCTGGACCTTACACCGTTCGGGCCCTGGTATGCCGGATCCGACGGTGATATCGATCAGTTTATCTCATCGTGCCGGGAGATAGAAAACGTCGATGCCGAATTCTTCATAACCAGCCATGAAATGGGAATCCTCAGCAGAGAGGAATTCCGGGCAGGCATGGATGAATATCTGGCGATTATCGATGAGAGGGACCGGCAGATCCTCTCCGTCCTCTCCACGCCCCTTTCGCTGGAAGAGGTAGCCCGGCTGGGCCTGATATACGGCAGGAAATATCATGTGGATGCCTGGGTATACATGTGGGAGTTCATCACGATCAGAAAACACCTCCAGAGAATGGAACGGCAGCAACGGGTATCCCGGATCGGCGACAGGTACGTCGCCGTGTAGGCCGATCCACGCACTGCTTGCATCCACAAACCCTCAACGCAGCTGCGTGGTAGACAGTGGAAACCCCTGTGTGTTTTTCAAAAAGCTGTTCCGGAAACCTCCCGACACAAGGGATCTGAATTAAAAACAATAATTTCATTACCCATCTAACAACTTAACACCCTATGCGTTTATCAAAAAGCATGGTATGAAACCTGTTAATCAGGAACTCAAATTAAACTTGGCCCATACAAAAGGGTAAGATCATTTCCGTTCAAGACAGACGCAAAAAGATACTTGAGATCGGGCAGTGGATTGAGCGGGCTATCTTCGCGTATCACAAGGAGTAGCAGGGCCGCGCATAACAAGGCGATCCTCGGCAGCGTTCATCGAGAAAATGCGGAGTTGAGAAGGAGTAGAATAATGAAGAGCAAAAGCATCTATCTATCGGCCATTTTGATTTGTCTTTTCGTTTTTTCAGGGGGAAAGGCTTTTGCCCTGTCGTCCACGGTTGATTGTCAGGCGACAGTGAGGGGATGGAAGACAGACGTATCGCTGAGGGGTTATATGAAGGCCCACAATTGCCGGTGTGTGGCCTCAAATCGGATGCCTGTCTGAACGCCTAAATCAACTGGCCGGTCCGGGTCAGTGGGAGGTCACAAAAGCTCAGAGGTTTTCGCAGCGCACATGATGGGCAGTCTTTTTAGCAGCATGCTGAAGGGCATGCTGGCACCCCAGCCCGATACAACCTACCAGCAGCAACAGCTTCTACAGCA
>JAFCZZ010000014.1 GCA_019314085.1 Deltaproteobacteria bacterium
CTGCTTATCTTCGACGGACTGTCGGATCGCAGGGACAGGGTGCCGAAATCGTCAAGATTCGACTCCATCGCCCGCGCCATAACCTCGAGAAATCTTCCCGTGCCGGCCGCGCACTTGTCGTTCATCGCGAAGTCTTTTACCGTGCCGTCGGGATTTATAGCCAGTATCTTACTGTCCTGCCCTCCGACATCTATGATCGACCTGATCTCGGGATTCAGGTAATACGCCCCGGCGCCGTGGCATATAATCTCCGTTATGGCCTTGTCGGCAAATGTCACACTGTTTCTCCCATACCCGGTAGACACGATCTTCTCTATCGACGAGGTGTCCATTTTCAGCTCCTTGAGGAGATCATCAAATATGTCTGTACCCGCCTGCTGTGCATTGTATCCCGTAAAAGCCACCTTCGAGCCAAGGATCCGGCCATTCGACAGGACAGCCGCCTTGGCGGTTATGGAGCCAATATCTATTCCCGCAGTAATCATATGATGGTTCCTTCAATCCTCTCTGGTTTTACCCCTTCTGGTTGATCATTTCCATGAAGGCATCTATCCTTGTTTCCGTCTGGCTTTCGGAGAAGGATCGCTCGTCCACCATATGGGATTCGATAATGACGGAGGGGATACCTCTTTCCCTCTGCACCGCCCTCTGTATGTCGTACTGCCCCAATGAATAGGGTTTGCAGCTCCGGTTGGAGTGCATGACAAAGCCGTCCACGTCATACTTGTCCACCATCTCGAGGACTATCTTGATCATCTCGTCAACGCCGATATTAAGATATGACTTGGTATATCCTTCGGCCATGGAATCGAGAAAATTGTCCTCATTCATATATCTCAGACTCATACACCACGCGGTGGTGTACGTGTCGGCCACGAGACAGGCGTCATGGGCCGCGAACTTTTCGGAGAGCCACCTCATTCGGTACCAGATCGGCAGATTGTCCCACAGCAATCGGTACTTCTCGTTCGGAATCGCGCCGATACCGTCGGCGACACGCTGCTCCATCTCCGCCAGAAGCATACGGTAGTAATCCACGGCCACCTGGGTACCACGCAGGGTGACGATCAGAGCGAGGTGGAAGAACGCGTCGAAGCAGGTCATGGGGGACGGTTTGTTCATGGCGGTGTCGAGAACCGCCTGCCACAGGCGCTGCCCTTCTATGGAAAGCCTCCCCACCTCCGCCATCCGGTCATAATCGAACTTCTCTTTTGTCACCGCTTCGAGGAAGGCGATATACTCAAGGATCTGTCTCCGAACATATTTCTTCGCCTCGTCGGTGTATTCGGTGTGGCAGAAGGGCGTGTCAAGGATAAAGAGTGGAACGTTGTAATAGCGCGCCTGAATTTCATACCACTTCATCACCGTGCCGCATATGTTGTTGCAACACACCAGCATATCGGGTTTCGGCAGCCCCCCTATGGGTCCGCCGTCCACCAGGGAAGAGGCGATATCGGCCCGCGCATAAGAGCACAGATCCCCGCTGTATCCCATCTCCTCGGCCTTCTGGCAGAGATCAGCCCCCATCTTCGACGCCCCGATCATAGCTCCGTAGTTTTCCGGATAGACCGGGATAATATCCATCGCTATCAGCGGCTCCACCGGCCCCCCGCTGGTAATCCACGCCACCTTTTTACCCGTCTGCTCGGCCGCCTTGGCGTCTATATAGTAGCCGGCCATGATCTCCTTCATCTTCTTATCCGACTGCATCTTTCTGCCGCCCTTCCCCGTACCGGTATCTGTCATCTCGTCACTCCTTTTTCGTGCACATCTCACAGCATGTGGATGAATGTCTCAAATCTGGTCAGCAGCTGCCCCTCGGACGGCAGTTGGTCCTCGATCTCAAGCAGCATGCTGGGAATCTTTTTCCTGTCGAGGAATCCCTTCAGGTAGGGATAGTCGAAATCGTGCGGATCGCAGAATTTCATCAGGAGGAAGACGACTCCCTGGGCCTGATGATCCTCGACCAGTTTCAACAGTCTGTCCCCCCGCACCGTGTTCGACAGGTGTTTCGCCGGACAGACCGGCCGTTCGATGTATCGGTTCGCAATCGCCGCGATGGGATCGCCGTCTGTTTCGATGATCCCCTCAAAATATCGCGAACCGGTGCACAGGTCATCCCATACAGCGGCGCCGCCCGCCTTCTCGAAGACGGTATAGATGTCGGGCTGGTCACAGATACTGCCGCTCAGGATGATTCTCTTTTTCGCGGTATCCGTTGAAGGGGCTCTCTCTTTGAGCACCTCTATTACCTCGGGGAGCCTCTCTGCGAGATGGTCCCTGTCCATGATCATGGAGCCCTTGACGATCGCATACAGATCGCTTCCCGACAGGATATCCGGATTCGCGGAACGCAGTTCGTATATGGTGCTGAGGCAGCTTCGTATCCGGTTATAGGTGTCTATAGACTGCCTCAGCGCCTCATCGGTTATCCGGACACCCATGCCCTCCTCCAGGTCACCCCTGAACTTCCAGAGAATATCTTCCATGTACTGCCGCGCGCTTTCGGTGTCCAGCTTTACCGGCAGGACAACATCCGCGAAAAAGGCGAATCGGGTATTGAGACGCCAGATATCGGAGAGGCGCTGGATCGTGTCGCAGGTATGGGGAAAGACCGCACCGTCGAGAAAGGCCAGTCTGCCCGCAAGCGCGTCCTCGAGGACGCCCCTCGCGAGAGAACAACTGTAGGACTGCAGGTGAGCGTCGGCCAGGCTGATCGTCTCTTTCGTGCCGAACAGTCTCAGTGGATGAATCCCTGCCGCGAGTATGATCTCCTCGGGGGTATAGGAGCACAGGCACCCCATGATCTTCTTCCCCCCCTTCTTCAACCCTTCGGCATACTTCCCGGTATCCAGTGCTGCTTCATAAAAATCGGTTAACTCCTCCATACGTGTTCCTTCCTTTTGGCGTAATTATTTCACCTCATCCTCACCGCTGATGAACCGTTCTCGTCAAAACTCGGACTACCAAACCAGTAGAGGTCTATCTGATATTTTGGGATATATCCTCCCCCCTTAACGCAGACTACGTGAGAAACTGGTAGCACATTCCCACACAGCTGTCACCCATTTTTTGATGGAAGCTCTCAACGCGGAGAACCGGAGGAAGGATGTACCGTCGAACACAAAGAAACCGGCTATTTTTTCCAGAATTCCGGGATCAGCAGGATAATGACCGTATAGATCTCAAGCCTCCCGGCGAGCATGCAGAAGGAGAGAACCCATTTACCCAGACAGGGGATCTCGCTGTAGGTTGCGGAGGGATTGACGGCCCCGAAACCGGGGCCCACATTTCCTATGGTAGCGGCGACGGACGAGAACGCCGTCATCATATCCAGACCGAGCAGCGTCAGGATAATGGAGGCGACAATCGTCATCATAAGATACAACAGGAAAAAGCCCCAGACACTGGCCATGGTTTCGGGATACACGATCCTCTTACCAAGCTTTACCGCAGTTACGGCATGCGGATGAACGAGCCGGTACAGCTCCTGATAACTGTGTTTCAGGATGAGAAGGATCCTGAGACACTTTATGCTCCCTCCCGTGGAGCCAGCCGACCCCCCTACAAACATCAGCACCAGGAGAATCATCTTCGACAGGGACGGCCAGTTGTCGAAATTGGCGGTGGTAAAACCGGTTGTCGTAATGATGGAAACAACCTGGAATGAGGCGTAGCGCAGGTATCCCCCTGCTTCGTAGACCGCATTCTGTTTCAAATTGATGGTTATAATGATAACGGCGGTCAGTATAATCCCGAGATACAGGCGAAGCTCACTGTTTGTCAGTATAGCCCTGAAGTTCCCCATGATAAGGCTGTAGTGAAGCGTAAAGTTGATCCCGGCAACCAGCATGAAGAAGGTAATGACCCCGTCAATATAGGTACTGTGGAATTGCGCGATACTGGCATCACCGGTGGAAAACCCGCCGGTGGCCATCGTGGTAAAACTGTGGCAGAGGGCATTGAATACGTCCATCCCCCCCGTGAGCAGCATGATAAATTCAACAATGGAGATGATGATATAGACTATCCACAGGGTGCGCGCCGTCTCTGCAATGCGGGGGGTAATCTTGTCCTTCACCGGGCTGGGCAGTTCCGCCTTGTACAGCTGCATACCCCCCACGCCGAGGAGCGGCAAGATGGCGATGGACAGTATGATAATTCCCATCCCCCCCAGCCACTGGGTAAGTGAGCGCCAGAGGAGTATTCCATGGGGGAGACCGTCTATGTGCGTAATGACGGTGGCCCCGGTCGTGGTAAAACCCGAGATGGATTCGAAGAAGGCATCGCTGAAGTTGGGCAGCACGCCATGGAACATGTAGGGGAGAGCCCCGAACAGCGCCGCGAGAAACCATCCCGTGGCAACGATAAGGAATCCCTCCTTGTGTGTCAGGCCTATCGTTCCATTGGCCGGTTTGAACAGGAAATAGAAGACCGCACCGATACAGAGAGCTACCGCAATGGAGTAGAGAAAGGCGGCGGCATCCCCCTCCCCGTAGTAGAGGGAACAGGCCAGGGGGAGGAGCATGGTCAGGCCCAGGAAGAAGACGAGGGTCCCCAGAATATAGGATATATTCTTTGTGTTCATCCGAAATAGTCCAGTTTGACCGTAAGGATCTTTTCGACCTGCGGAATCGAGGAGCGGAGGGCTACCAGTATGACATGATCACCCGGGAGTATCACGGAATCTCCTCCGGGGATGATTATCTCACCGTTCCTGGTAATCGCCCCGACAATGGTCCCCTTGGGGAAATCGATATCCTTCAGGGGTCTGTTTGTTATGTCGGATGTTTCAAGGGCTATGAATTCAACGGCTTCCGCCTTTTCATCACCAAGGGGCGTTGCGGAAATCACCTTACCCTTTCGGATAAAATGCAGTATCTTTCCGATACTGGCCCGCCGTGGGTTCATGACGCCGTCGATACCTAATACGGGAATAAGATGGGTGTAGCCGGCCTTGTTGACAAGCGATATGGTCTTTTTTGCCCCCATCTGTTTTGCCAGGAGGGCACTTAAGATGTTCGCCTCCTCATCATCGGTAACCGCGATGAAGTAATCGGCATCCTGTATGTTTTCCTCCTTGAGCAGGTCCTGATCCGTCCCGTCCCCATGCAGGCAGATAGTCCTGTCCAGCCGGGAGGCAAGCATCTCGCACCGGGCCTGCTTCTTTTCGATAACCTTTATGGTGCCAACCAACCTCTTCTCGAGCAGCTCCGCGAGCATAAGGGCCGTGTTGCCTCCACCGATAATAAAGACCCGTTCCGAGGGTTCCTCTTTTTTGCCGAAGAATTTCAGCATATTCCGTACATCACCGGATTTGGCAAAGACAAAGAGGTGGTCTTTTTCTTTGATCACCGTCCTCCCGGAGGGTATGATGGGTTCGTCCCCGCGTGTGATAGAGGCAATGAGAATATCCCCCCCGTCCGGGTATATCTCCATGATCTGTTCCAGGTTTTTTCCCACGGCACGGCACGCTGAATCCACATAGAACGAGACGAGTTTGACGTTGCCTTCGGCGAAATCTATGACCTCCGAGGCCCCGGAGTATTCCATGAGGTTGATGACATCGTTGACCGCCTCCCGCTCCGGATTGATACACAGGTCTATATTGAGATGTGCCTTGTCGAAAAGGGCGGAGTCCCTGTTCAGATCGGGATTCCGTATCCTCGCGATCTTGAAGGGAGCCGTGGTCTGCGCGGAGGCAAGGAGGCATGCCACGATGTTGGTTTCATCGCTGTCGGTCACGGCGACCACCATCTCAGCCTGACTCAGCTTCGCCTTTTTCAGCACCTGGGGACTGCTTCCACTCCCCGTTATGGTCTGCACATCCAAGCTTTCGGAGATGCTCTTCAGGCGTCCCTCATTCGTGTCGATAATGATGATATCGTTCCCCTCTTTGGAGAGGATATCTGCAATATTATAGCCGACTTCCCCGGCTCCTATGACAATAACCCTCATGGTTATACGGTCTCCACAGGCGCAGCCTCAGCCAGTATGTCAACGGCAACTTTGCCCCGCACGCCTACCTTAAATTCATGCATCCCCAAGACGATTTCATCAAAGAAGTCCCTGCCGCTCAACACGACTATGTCGGAGGCAGCACCCCTCTGCTTCAGGGCTCCGGATTCGAATATCCCCGATACCATCGCCACGGCCATCTTGGGCACCTCCAAGCTGCATCGGTCCGAGCCGGGGATGTCAAAGGCGAAATCGGTGCATTCCGCCCCGCTCAGCGTCTGCAGAATGGTGCATCCGGCCGTATACAGTTTTTCATATGTCAATTGGGCTGATTCACCCAGCCCCATGAGAAGTATCTTGGGAGAGGGAATTCGCTGATCGGAGGAGATGAGAACCTTCTCCATGAAGGCTCCGGTGACCCTTCCTTCGACAATCAGGTTCGACACCAGACCGTTAAGACGCCAATCGGCAAGACCGCAATACCCTCTCGGAGGCCGTTCATCAGAGAAGAATCCGAAGGCCAGGCTGTCGTACGTCAATGCATCCAATGGTTCTGACGATACCTTAATCTTCATCTTTTCCCTAGAGTTTAGAATAGATGGCATCAAGGATGCCATTTATAAAAGATCCCGAGTTGTCCGAGCCGTAATGCTTCCCGATGTCGATCGCCTCGTTCAGGGTCACCTTCGGGGGGATATCATCAAAATACAGGAATTCGCATACCGCCGTCCGGAGAACATTTCTGTCCACCTTGGACATGCGATCCAGTGACCAGTGTTCGGAGCAGCTCTTTATCAGTTCATCTATATCATTCAGGTGATCCAGCGTACACTGTATCAACTGCGTTGAGAATTCAACCGCTTCCTGTGACATGCCAAAGTTATCCTGGAAGAGCTGTATGGCCTCAGCGGCGTCGACCTTTGAGACATCAACCTGATAGAGAATCTGCAAGGCGATCTCTCTGGCCTTTCTTCTGTGACCCATCAATCCCCCTGGTTTGAATTGAACAGCGAGCGCACTCCCCGCTGCTTGCAGCGGGGTAAGCGAGCGAATACAAAACAAATATTTTCCTTAACAACAGGAGTTTCCCCGCCACTTGTCGGAGCAAAAGCGGAGATCCCGCTTATACGGGATTGCGGGGAGCTTCAATCCCGGCTACAAAAGTTTAACGAGGTTGGCCATCTCAATGGCCGATATGGCGGCATCCCATCCCTTGTTTCCCAACTTGGTACCGGCCCTTTCTATGGCCTGTTCCAGTGTGTCGGATGTAATGATACCGAACGCAACCGGCGTTTCCGTCTCCAGTGTCACGAGCGCGATCCCTTTGGAGACCTCGGAGCTGATATACTCAAAGTGCGGCGTGCTCCCCCGGATAACGACCCCCAGGCATATGACCGCGTCAAGGGTGCCACTCTTTGCGAGCTTCTTTGCCACGAGTGGTATCTCAAAGGCACCGGGAACCCTCACAACAGTGATATCTTTTTCATCCGCCCCCGATCGTTTCAGGGCATCCACTGCCCCCTCTATGAGCTTCCCGCAGATGAAATCATTAAACCGGCTGGCTACGATACCAAACTTCAGTCCCTTGGCAACGATCTTTCCCTCTATGATTTTCGGCATAACACTGTCTCCACCCATTTCCGACGGCCTCGCACAGAAATCGACCGGATTCCTGCGAAACGGTCATTGCTATATTTCCAATAAGTGTCCCATCTTATCCTTCTTTGTCTTCAGATAGCGAATGTTGCTCTCGTTCGGCTCGATCTCGACGGGAACTCTCTCCACCACCGTTACGCCGTATCCCTCTACACCAACGATCTTCTTGGGGTTGTTCGTCATCAGGCGCATCTTTTTGACCCCCAGATCAACAAGGATCTGCGCCCCGATACCATAATCCCTGAGGTCTTCCTTAAATCCCAGCTCAATATTCGCCTCGACGGTATCCCTCCCCCGCTCCTGGAGGTCATAGGCCCGTATCTTGTTCGCCAGCCCGATCCCTCGCCCCTCCTGGTGCATATACACGATAACGCCCTTCCCCTCCTGACCCACCATTTCCATGGCCTTGTGGAGTTGATCACCGCAATCACAGCGCATCGACCCGAAAAGGTCGCCGGTTACGCACTCGGAATGCACCCGGACAAGCACCTCATCCTCGGGCTGTATATCACCCTTGACGAGGGCAATATGTTTCATATCGTCAACGTCGTTCTCATAGACGATGATCCTGAATTCTCCCCCGTATTTGGTGGGGAGGTTCGCCTCGGCGATTCTTTTTATAAGGCGCTCATGCTGCATCCTGAAATCTATCAGATCGGCAACGGTGACAATCTTTATGCCGTGCTCTTTTGCGAACAGCTCGAGATCGGGCATCCTCGCCATGGTACCGTCTTCCTTCATGATCTCACAGATAACACCCGCGGGTTTCATATACGCCAACCTGGCCAGATCAACCGATCCCTCGGTCTGTCCCGTCCGAACCAGGACGCCCCCCTTGCGCGCCCGTATGGGAAAAACGTGCCCCGGACTAACCAGGTCGGCGGGCTTTGCATCGTCGGCAACCGCCGTCAGTATCGTCGTCGCCCTGTCCTTCGCGGAGATCCCGGTCGTCACTCCGACCCTTGCCTCGATCGAGATGGTAAAGGCCGTGCCGAATTGGGATTCGTTATTGGTGGTCATCAGGGGAAGATCCAGCCTGTCCGCGAGCTCGCCCGCCACGGAAAGGCATATCAGACCCCTGCCATGTTTTGCCATAAAATTGATGGCCTGCGGCGTAACGTGCTCCGCGGCCATACACAGGTCCCCTTCGTTCTCCCTGTCTTCATCATCAACCAGTATCACCATCTTGCCATTTTTTATGTCTTCCATGGCTTCTTGTATCGTGCTCAGCATCCTGCTCCTTTTATCCTTATCTTTTTTTCTCTTACAGCGTTATTTTAGAAATCCATGCTTCGACAGAAAATCTTCATCGATTTCCTTGTCGGGATGGACGAATCGTTCGACATATTTTCCCAGTATGTCCGTCTCCACATTCACCCGATCGCCCGCCTTTTTAAGCCCAAGCGTCGTCTCCCGAGCGGTGTGGGGAATGATGTTAACATAAAATCTGTTTTTTTCATATTGGTTAACGGTAAGGCTGATACCGTCCAGGGTAATAGAGCCCTTCTGAACGATGTACCGGCCGGCCTCTTTTTCTACCTCCACACCGAATATGATGGAATTCGACCGTTCCTTCCTTTCGCGGATATCTCCGACACAATCGACATGCCCGAGAACAAAATGTCCGCCCATCGGTGTATTCAATGTAAGAGCCTTTTCTAGATTGACCCTGTCACCTGCCCTCAGCTCCTTCAAGGTTGTCTTTGCCAGGGTCTCCGCCGAGACATCGGCGGAGAAGCCGTTCTTCGCAACGGTGACAACGGTCAGGCAGGCGCCGCTCACCGCGATACTGTCGCCTACCCTGACATTATCAAGGGCCATCGAGGTACCGATGGAAAGGAGGGCATCCTCTCCCCTTCTGGCTATATCCTTAACAGTGCCCGCGTTTTCCACAATGCCGGTAAACATCAGTTGTCCTTTTCAAGAAACCCCTTCAGTTCGTCCATGAATTCATTCACATCACGAAACTCCCTGTACACAGAGGCGAACCTGACGTAGGCAACTGCGTCAAGGGCGTGAAGTTGCTCCATGATCTTTTCGCCAATAACGTTGGTGGGTATCTCCTTCATCTGGAGATCCTGACACTCCTGCTCGATTCGGTCAACTGCATCCTCTATGGTTTCCATGCCGATCGGGCGTTTCTCACAGGCCTTTTTTATCCCTGAGAAGATCTTGGTCCTGTCAAAGGTCTCTCTCCTGCCATCCTTCTTCACAACGACGGGAAGAACATCCTCGACGTACTCGTAGGTGGTAAACCGCTTCTTGCAGTTGAGACACTCCCGCCGCCGTCGTATCGCGGTGCCGTCTTTGCTTATCCGTGAATCGATAACCTTGTTTTCTCCGTTGGAACAGAAAGGACAGTTCATAGCTTTCTCCCCTCTATGCCCGCTTCCCTGAGCATCTCCTCGGCAAGTTCATCCCGGTAGTCTTCTCTGTAAACAAAAGAGACTATCCCTGAATTTATGATCATCTTGGAACAGATGATGCAGGGGTGATTGGTACAGTAGATCGTCGAACCCTTCGTGCTCACACCGTAAAGGGCGGCCTGGATGATGGCATTCTGCTCAGCGTGCAGCCCCCTGCACAGTTCATGACGCTCACCCGATGGGACTCCTAGCTTATCCCGCAGACACCCCACCTCCGAGCAGTGTGTTATCCCTGTAGGCGGTCCGTTATAACCCGTTGCCAGTATCCGCTTGTCTCTGACCAGGATGGCACCGACCTTGCGCCTCAGGCAGGTGGAACGCCTCGACACAAGCTCGACAATATCCATGAAATATTGATCCCAAGAGGGACGATCGATCTGCATTTCAGGTTTCATCCTCTGCGCTTTCCTCTGCTACTACCATCTTTTCGCAACAGATACAAAGCTCTGGTTTTAAAAAGATCAGCGGCTCACCGTATCGTTAGATACGCTCCTCTATCCGATCCCGGTACAGGGGAAAGCCTTCGCACAGGGCGGCAACCTCTCCCTTCACTTTACTGATACGATCTTCACTTCCGACATCACCTATGATGGAGGTAATGAGACGGGCTATCGTCCTCATCTCCTCTTCCTTCATCCCCCGTGTCGTGAGGGCGGGTGTCCCGAGCCGTATACCGCTGGTGACCATCGGTCCCTGTGTGTCAAAGGGTATTCCGTTTTTATTTGTGGTGATGCCTGCCTTGTCAAGCGCCGCCTCGACGTCTCTTCCGGTGACGCCCTTGTCGGTCAAGTCAATCAGGATAAGGTGGTTATCGGTGCCTCCCGAGACGAGACGGAGACCTCCCTCCGTCAGTGCCTCAGCCAGGGCCTTGGCGTTCTTCAGGATCTGGAGCTGATACTCCTTGAATGACGGTTCGAGCGCCTCCTTGAATGCCACCGCCTTGGCCGCGATGACGTGCATCAGCGGTCCCCCCTGGCTGCCGGGGAATATACGGCTGTCCACTACCTTGGCAAAGGCTTCCTTACACATGATCATGCCGCCTCTCGGGCCGCGGAGCGTCTTGTGGGTCGTCGTTGTGACAAACTCGCATACCGGAACGGGTGAGGGGTGCAGACCGACGGCGACAAGACCGGCTATGTGGGCGATGTCCGCCATGATAACCGCTCCCACCTGGTCCGCTATCCGGCGAAAGGCCTCAAAGTCGATTGTCCGTGGATAGGCACTCGCACCGACGACAATAATCTTCGGTTTATGGCGTTTGGCCTGGTCCTCGACTTCGTTGAAATCGATGGTCTCCGTTTCTCTGTCCACACCGTATGAAACGACATTGTAGAGCCTTCCCGAAAAGTTGACCGGGCTTCCGTGTGTCAAGTGTCCGCCGTGGGAGAGATTCATTCCCAGGATGGTATCACCGGGCTGGATGGCTGCGAAATAGACCCCCATATTCGCCTGGCTTCCGGAGTGTGGCTGGACATTGATATGATCGGCGCCGAACAGCTTTTTTGCGCGCTCTCGGGCAAGATCCTCCGCGACGTCGACGAATTCGCATCCCCCGTAATATCTCTTTCCCGGATACCCTTCCGCGTATTTATTTGTCATAACAGAGCCCTGGGCTTCGAGCACCGCCTCGCTCACGAAGTTCTCCGAGGCAATCAGTTCGAGCTTGCCGGCCTGCCGTTTTGTTTCATCGAGTATGACCCGGGCAATCTCCGGGTCCGTCTTCCCTAATATGGACATTACCTGCTTTCCTCCTCAATCTTCCGTATCTTGTCGAGCCGCCGTGCGTGTCGTCCACCTTCAAACGGGGTATCAAGCCATACCGTGACGATAGCCACAGCTGTTTCCGGGTCTGTGCGCCTCCCGGCAAGGACGAGTACATTGGCATCGTTATGCATCCTGCTCAGGCGGGCTGTATCCGTGTCCGTACAGAGAGCGGCCCTGATCCCGGGAACCTTGTTCGCAACGATCGACATCCCCACGCCGGAGCCACAGATCAGGATTCCCCTCTCATACCCCCCTGAGGAGACCGCGCGGGCCACCCGGGCCCCGAAATCGGGATAGTCCACGGATTCTCCGCTGTCGGTGCCGATGTCAATCATTTCGCGAAAAGCCTCTTTGAGCGCCTCCTTTAAATCAAAGCCTGCGTGGTCGGAACCGATAATAATCTTCACGATGACCTTTTTCAACCCTCAAATTTTTTAAATACCACAACCGAATTGACACCGCCAAACCCGAAGGTGTTCGACATGGCGGCCCTGATCTCTTTGCGCTGTGCCTTATGAGGCGTATAGTTCAGATCGCACTGCGGATCGGGATTGTCCAGATTTATCGTCGGAGGAACTATCCCTTCATGGATGGCCTTGGCGGAAAAAATGGCCTCGACCCCCCCTGCGGCGCCCAGCATATGGCCTGTCATGGATTTTGTCGAACTGACGGCAACCTCCCGGCTGTGGTCACCGAAGACCGCCTTGATTGCCTCTGTTTCATACGTATCGTTAAGGGGTGTTGATGTGCCATGCGCGTTTATGTAATCGATGTCCGTGGGCCCCATATCCGCATCCTGCAGGGCGAGCCGCATGCATCGGGCAGCCCCGGCATGCCCCGGGGGTGGCGCCGCCATGTGGAACGCGTCGCTCGTCGATCCGGTCCCCACGATCTCGGCATATATCCGGGCACCCCTTTCAAGGGCACAGGACAACTCCTCCAGGATTATGACGCCGGACCCCTCACCGATAATAAATCCGTCTCTGTCCTTGTCAAAGGGTCTACTCGCCCGCTGAGGCTCATCGTTTCTGGTTGATATCGCCCTCATGGCACCGAATGCCGCTACAGCAAGGGGAGCGACGGCCGCCTCCGTGCCGCCCGCTATCATGGCGTCCGCGTATCCCCAGGCTATGGTCCTGAAGGCGTCGCTGATGGCGCTGTTCCCCGCGGCACACGCCGTCACGGTACAGTTGATGGGACCCTTGGCGCCCAATCGTATAGATACCTGTCCCGAGGCCAGATTAGCCAGCACCGCCGGAACGGTGAAGGGAGAAACTTTTCCCGGCCCCAGGGTGCGCAGTCTCTCCTCTTCCTTCTCGATGGTGGCCAGTCCCCCTATCGCGGAGCCCAGTATAACCCCGACCCGCTCGGAATTTCCGTCCTCTATCACCAGACCGGAATCGTGCAGGGCCATCTCCGAGGCGGCAAGGGCATAGATGATAAAATCATCCAGTCTGCGGCGTTCCTTGGCATCGACAAAGACCAGGGGATCAAACCCCTTGACCTCCCCCGCTATCCTCGTCTTGAACCCGGCGGCGTCGAACCGGGTGATCTCTGTGATACCGGACTTTCCGGAACAGATCCCCGCCCAGGTGTCTTCCAGGCAACTGCCCAGAGGACTTACAACGCCGAGTCCCGTTATGACAACCCTTCGTTTCGACGTCATGACTACGACATTCTTTCCTTTATATACCCGGTGATATCCCCGACGGTCCGTATCTTTGCCAGATCGTCATCCGATACCTCCAGACCGAAGTGGTCTTCCATCGCCATAATCAGTTCCACTATGTCAAGGGAGTCGGCCCCGAGATCATCTATAAACGCGGCTTCGGGAACACATTCCCCCTCTGTTATATCCAACTGTTCAATGATAATTTCCTTTACCTTTTCCTCAATCTTAACGGTCATGCAAACTCCTCCTTCGCGTATCTCAGATTTCAGACTGCGTTACATGTACAGTCCGCCATTGACGTGTATCACCTGTCCCGTGATGTAATCGGCCTTCCCGGAAACCAGGAATCCCACGACACCGGCGACATCGTCCGGCATACCCGCCCTTCCCAGCGGTATCTGGTCCAGTGCCTCCCCCCTGCTCTTCTCCTCCATCGAGCCGGTCATATCGGTCTCAATGAATCCCGGCGCAACGGCGTTGACACAAATATTTCTTGATCCCAGCTCACGTGCCAGGGACTTTGTGAGTCCTATAATCCCCGCCTTTGATGCGGAGTAACACACCTGACCGGCGTTTCCGGACAGGGCTACCACGGATGTCATATTAACGATCCGTCCCCACCTCTGTTTCATCATATATCGGGCGGCGGCCCGGCAGCAATTGAACGCCCCGGTAAGATTGACAGCCACGACACTGCGCCACGCCTCGGGTTTCGTCCTGACAAC
>JAFCZZ010000634.1 GCA_019314085.1 Deltaproteobacteria bacterium
TATCGCCCAAGCCGGACGACGTGCTCTTCCTCCTCCATTTCAACGACGCCGTACTCATTGTCCTCATCTACCATCAGGTGCCGCATTGCTCGTTCACCTCCTCTTTTATCTCCACCTCCTCAGGAACATCCGGCCCGGCTCCCTGAGGCGGAGGCCGTGTGCCTTCACCACCTGCCGCGCGCGGTCCGTGACGCGCCGGGTCAGGCAGTTCTCGAACGCGGAGGTCTCATCGACCTCGCCCTCGACGAGCTCGATCTCGAGGTCGTCGAACCACTCCTCCCTCCACAGCCGCACGATCCGGCCGGGAGCGGAGGTCTTCAGATAGACCTCGTAGTGACTGTCCTGAATCATCCACTCACCTCTTCCACCCAGGGGGTTAGATTCGTCTGATAATGCTGATTTCTCGCTCCTGCTGCTCATCGCTGTCAATCCCGTCCTCCAGAAGGAACAGGAGCGTCTCTCTGTGTCTCCCTTCACAATTTGGGGGCTGGTTTAGCACAATTGCGATCTTTCGCTCCCCGGCCTCGTCGATCTCCGCGAATCCGAGCCAGACGAGGCGCTCCCGGGGGTGGGGTAACTGGTCCTCTCCGCCGATACCCCAGGCGTGCGCCATCGTGCCCCGCTTGCAAATGTCGCACCCTGGAGCACAGGGGAGCACCGTCTCCAGTCTCTTTCCCATCTCTACTCACCTCTCATATCTATCTGAACAGGTTGAGGACTGTCACGTCCTCAATCTCATCACCCCAGACCTCGCGCGCATCGTCGAGATGCGTGTCAGGTTCGGGGCACCAGTACGCGTTCTCATAACCTTCCTGCCGAGCGAGCTCGAGGATCTGCTCAGCGTAAGCGTCTAACTGTTCGGGCAGGCAATCAAATATCAGGAAAGCCTGCCCGTTGTCCCCTCCGTTCACGATTATGTGCCGCGCAGGCACATAATCACGAACATACTTCATGAGTCTTGTAACCTCTGTCCCGGTCATTCCCTCATCACCTCCGGTATTCCTCAGGGATGTTCGTGAAATAGCACGGGAGATGCTCAACAAACACTTCCCACCCCACCTCATCGAGCGCGTAGATGTCCTCAGCATCGCGCCCGGGCGGGATCTCCTCGACCCCCGAGACCTCGACGACCTCGTGGCCCTCGAGGAACCTGTCGACCTCGAAGATGTTCAGCCACTCGAACAGAGCGTCGAGGCGCTCGCGATATTCAGGCGTTACAAAGAACTTACATCTCCATCCGGTCATGTTCTCTCACCACCTGTTCCATCTATAGTATTTATATGTTTCTATGTGCATCTATAGATGCTATGTATCACGCATCCTGGATAGCAGCATCGGAGATACTGTCGCTCCCCTGGACAGCAGAAGCGCAGAAAAAAGAGAATAGATTACCCGAGCAGCCCGGTTGTGTCGACCCCGAGCTTCGCCAGGATCGCGGCGAAGACCAGGACCGCGCCTCGCTTCAGCAGCGTGTGCACCGTCTCGAGGCGCGCCAGGCGCTCGCGGATCTCTGAGATCTTCGTGTCGATACAGGCCAGACGCTCGAGCACGAGCGCCTGGAACTGGTCGTCGTCCATGCTCTCCCCTCCGCGGTTACTGACGCGCGATGGCGTCGAGGACGCGGTCGATGAAGAGCAGCCAGAGCGGCGCGCCGACGCCGATCGCGACAGCGATTATCGCGTATGTCATCAGGTCCATGCTATCACCTCCTCAGATACACTCCAGTTGTTCCTCCACAGACGAGACCTCCACCGCCTCCGGCCCGGCAGCCCCGGACTCCTCCGGCACGGCCTCCGCCTCCTCCGGCGCGGTCTCTTCCTTCGGGCGGTCGTCCGGGTGGAGCACCTCGCGCGTGCCCCAGATGTAGAGATCCGTCTCAAGCACGCAGTTCTGGCAGACCAGCCGCGGCCAGCCATCGCGCAGCACGTAGACGGCGTTTCGCTCGAGCGGCCTCTCCAGCGCCGCGCCGCAGTCCGCACAGCGATATGTCCTCTCCGCCACGCCCCGGACCGCCCGCGCGGCCCGGATCAGGATTCTCTTCTTTGCTTCAGTCATCTCTCACACCTCACGCCTTCATGATGAAGTAGAGCGCGTAGTAGGGCGGCCGGTTCTCATGCGCCTGGCCGCCGCCGGTGGCGCCGGTGTTCCAGTAGACCGTTGTCCCGCTCCCGGCACGTGCGACATAAGTCTCTCCGGGAGTAGCGCACACGTATTTTTGATCCTGCCCGATCTGGTGCGTGTGGCTCGGCATCTCGGCTATCGTCAGCGTGTGCGTCGCCTCGCCGCCGGTATCGCCGAGCGCATAGCTCGACCCGGCGCCGACAATGAACCGGTCGCGGAGGTCCGGCGTGCCGCTG
>JAFCZZ010000194.1 GCA_019314085.1 Deltaproteobacteria bacterium
ACCCTACACGCTCGCAACACGCCGCCGATGCCGTCGCGGCCCCTCAGTCCAGGGGCCCCCACTGCATCGTCTGGCGGCCTTGCAGCCCACGCTCACGCCGCTACTATGATCCGGTCTCCCGGACAGGACGGTACGGGGCCGGCGTTCGGCTGTCGGGCCGGCGTCGGCACCGACCGCCGCCCCTCCCCGATCCCTTCCAGTCTCGCTTACGTTTCAACAGTCTCGCTTTAGCCGCCCCACATTCCCACGATTCACCCCCTCGCCCCCCTTGCCCTCGCTCCCGCTTCGCGTCACCGTCTTAGCGTCCGGCCAGGTTTCCCCCGTCCTGAGCCGGACGCCGATCGCACGGGGCGGCCGGCCTACGCGGACCGGCCGCTCCTTTCTTTTCGCCCGCTTGAAAGCTCTCCGATGGAACACGCGTCCGACAGCGCGAAAGCACGCCGCCACCAACCTGGACTAGTACCCCTCGAAACAACACCATCGACAGCCCCCAAAACCGCCGCCATGGGTCGATTCGGCTTGAAGTCTCCGTGCGTCACGTGGCGCCATTCGGGCTGGCAACGTCACCGCACCGCCATCCTGGCTGCCGAAGCACGCCTCGGCTTCGCTGAGTCGCGTAGAGCCCGCTTCGCGGCTTGCGGCTCCTTCGCGATGGTCTTCCGCGACCAGTTGGACCCTGAGCGACTACGCGTCTCAGCTTCATATTGTCGGGATCGTTTCTGCCTGC
The DNA here is from genome assembly GCA_019314085.1 of Deltaproteobacteria bacterium. Next base: position 728 of record JAFCZZ010000194.1, read on the forward strand.
CGTGCCAACTCGACCGAGCCAAGACCCTCGCTGCTCGCATCATCGGCCGCTGTCGCGAAGCCGCTCCAGAAACCCCCGACCCCTCCGCCCGCTCCCCTCTACTCTTCATCACGCTAACGATCAAACATCAGGATTCGCCACTGGCTGACCAGATCGCTCATCTTCGGAAATCGTTCAACGAGTTACGCTGCTGGCCCCTATGGTCCCGACGCATTCGAGGCGGCGTCACGGTCCTTGAGATTAAGCGTGCTCGCGATGATCGGCACTGGCACCCCCACCTGCACATCATCGCCGAGGGCCTTTACATCAAGAAATCCGTGCTTTCTGCCGAGTGGCATCGTGTGACCGGAACGTCCTACATCGTGGACATTCAGCGTGTCCGGAGCGACGAAGACGCCGTGCGCTATTTGACTTCCTACCTATCCAAGCCGTTATCCTACGCACCAACGAACCGCCCTCATCTCCTCGATGAAGCACTCGCGGCATTGCGTGGCGTCCACCTGTGGTGGACCTGGGGCGGCTGGAAAGGCAGCATTAGCGATGACAACGACGACGACACAACGTGGCTGCCGGTCGGCAGCCTTGATGGGATTCTCGCTGCTGCTCGCGGCGGTGATCGCTCTGCCCGCATGCTCCTCTCTATCCTGGAGGCACGACTACCATGGAACCCGACAACTCATCATCCGGCTCGCCCCCCCTGACCGCCCAACCACCGCCGCCCACAGCCCACCGCTCTTACAGCCGATGGACGCTGCCTCTAGAGGCGAAGCGCCCGCCCCGGTGCCCGTCCTGCGGGCTCCAGGTGAGCCCGACTGACGTGCACGTTGTTTACGACACCCTGTGGTGCCGCCCCTGTGCGAGCGGCGATCTTTATTACCTCGTGGCCCTACTCGCCTACCTCCGAAGCCCACAAGTCGCCCGCTGGTGTCTTGACGCTGCCGGCGTCTGCATCTTCGCCCCGAACGCGGACCCCCTCATCGCAGTGAGCGCCATCGACATCTACAAAGAGCGCATCCAGGACGCCGCTTTCTCCGATGCTCGCATGCAGGACGACGACACCTCTGACGTTCCCGCATAAACCACATCCCCCGCCCGGGCCGCCAAGCGGCCCGGGCTGCTTCACTCGCCAACGCAACCCGTCCCACTCGCGCCGAATCGCCAACGCCATCCGCTGGGACTCGCGACCGAGCGCCGCTCTTCATCCGCCCGTTTGCTGCTCTGTTTCTCGGGCCGCACCGGCATCCGCCCGCCCACCCGGACACGGGCGCCCCGGGGCGTGCCTCGCAAGGCTCGGCAGGCCCGCCGAACGCACAGACAACGGCGGGCCCGAAGCACCCCGGGCCGTCCGGTCCGGGCCCCGCTGCGCCTGTCCTTCTGCGCTGCTCTTGCCTTTCCTCTGCCCGCTCTCGCCCGGCGTGCTCGCTTGCGGGGATGGGCGGTCGTCGCCGGAATCCCACTCTGAATACGGACCATGGTCGAGCCGAGTCAGTGGTTTCTACTCTGGGCCCCAATCGTTCGGTCGTATCGGCCGTCCGAACCAGCCACCCAAAAACCACAGTCCTCAATCTCGCCACGCGGGTCTCTCGACACCTTACGGTCTCACCCCCGCAACTGTGGAGTCCGGGGCCGTCCCGGCACATCGCGCTTCGCGTCGCGCGTTGCGGAATCCGTCGCCGCTTCGGACGGACGAAACGCCGCTCGGACAGCAGCGGCGCTCTGTCCGTCCTCCGCTCGCCTCCACCCAAACGTCACCACCGCGTCAGCACACTCGGGGAGGCGGCCCGCTCCGAGTGCATGCGCGCCCCTTTGCTCCGTACCCGCGAACGCACGGCGGTCCCGCCAAAACGCCGCACGCACGGATAACTGCGGCGTGCGGGCCCGGCCCCTTGCTCGTCCCTCGCACCGCCCGGCGGTCAAACTACAAGAGCCGGGCGGCCGGGGCTGTCGTCAACCGCAAGCCGGGGAGCGTTTGCGACCCCGCACGTTCGCGGGAACTCCGGCTCCTTGACCAACACAGCCGGTCCTGCGCGCGGGCCGCGAATCCCCGGGCCGTACCGGCCCTCTTAGTAGCTGGAAAACAGCGCCGCGGCTGCGCCGCACAACACAACTGCGGGGGCTCTGCCCCCACGCCCCCGGCTTCTTTCCCCCGCGCCCACGCCAAAGAAACCGGGCCACGCTCGCCTTGCGGCTCACGTGGCCCGGCACAACGAACGGAGGCCTACTCGACTACACCATGTCGGCCGCCTGAATGAATGCGGCGATCGCCAACCCGTTCTCTCCCTTGAACCCTCCGTCGCCCCCGAGGTACTGCACTCGCGGCGACCCGCCCGGTCCGCTGGTCCCGCTCATTGTCACGGTAGCCACCGTCCCGGCGTTGCCTACGTGTGACGCGTTCCGCGTCCATGACGCGGTTCGCACCTTCCACCGCGTTTCGTCCACCGCTCCGACATACAGCGGATGGTCGAACGTCACGGTGGCGATCTGCGCTTCCCCGTCAATCGTCGCCGACACCGGCACCGCCGGCACGCTAGGCTGCGCCTGTCCCGGGAAAGAGGACCTCTTTGGACCATCTCCCGTCGGCCCGGACTGATCGGACTGCAATGGCATAGCGAATCCCTTCGATGATGTACCCCACCGCACACGACACAATCAGCGGTGACGTCGGCGGCGTTCCCGCGCCAAGCTCCTTGTCCGCGTAGATAAACGGCCCTTCGTAGAACGTCACGCCAGGGCTAATCCCGAGCGGGCACTTGCGGACCGTCAGCGCACCGCCGACTTCGCCCGCCCAGCCGTCCGTGTTCGTGTACGCAATCTGGATTTCTTCGTCCGACGCATCCCACACCGGCACGACCGCCGTGAACGTGTCGAAGCCGGCCGTCGTCGGTCCGTCGTCGATACGACTCAGGCCCGCAACCATCCGCGCGCCGTTCCCCGCACAGTAGGCGTTAAACCCGCTGATGGTGTACGGCGTGCCCAGCTTCGACGTGAACTCCAGCGTAGCCGCGTAGGCTTCCCACGCCGCCCGCTGGCTCGACGTCAACGTGTCTCCCCACGCCGTAGCAAGCTGCGACAGCGTGGCCCGGGTGCCCTGCTGAGCGCTCGTGTCCGGGTTGGCAGGCACAACCCAGTTCCGGAAGCACATCCCCGACCTGTTCATCAGGCCCACCATGGACCCGATCCGACCCCCGATAGCCGTGTACTTGTCGCTCACAATCCGCATCTGATCACCTGGTCCTTTTCTCTTAGGGCTCACCCGGACAGGCGCGATCCCATGGCGTCACCGCACACGCGGCCGCCCACCGGCTCACGCCGGTACGTTACCCGGGACGCTACCGCCACTTACGTCTGCCGTCTACGCCCGCCTGTCCCGATCGCCCCCGGTGCGAATGGCCGATAAAACGGGGACGCTCGGCTCCGCCGAGCCTCGGCGGCTCCGCCGCCACTCCGTCGTCTCCCGTGCTACAACTCGCGTAGCACCGTGCTACATCTCGTGTAGCATCCGTCCCAGCCGGCTCGCGCCGATATCGCTCCAGCGGCACGCCCAGCATCGGCACGAACCACGCCGGTGCGGGGATCTGGTTCGTCGACCACACGGGACCCTACACGCTCGCAACACGCCGCCGATGCCGTCGCGGCCCCTCAGTCCAGGGGCCCCCACTGCATCGTCTGGCGGCCTTGCAGCCCACGCTCACGCCGCTACTATGATCCGG
>JAFCZZ010000195.1 GCA_019314085.1 Deltaproteobacteria bacterium
CGAAAGGTGAAAGCTGTCGGGGAAGCGGGGATAGGGCGCTGCCGCTTTTATGGCGTAGAGCGATTCAATATCGAGCGACGCGTATCCGGAGGATGATAAAACGGTGGCCTTTGAAAGAATTCCCGTCTCTGTTATCGAGAATTTAACAATCGTCGTTCCTTTTTCCCTGCGTGTGGACGCCCAACTGGGATATGACCACTTGCGCTCTACGAGGGCTTTTATTTTGGCAAGGTAGGAATAGTATCGTGTATCCGTGCTGTCAAGATCGACGGTGTCTTCCGCTTCGAAGACGATTTCTTCGGGTGGCTCGTTCGGTTTGGCGCTTTCCTCGATTTCCTCTGTCTTTTCATTCTTTTTTTTGATATCCTCCGGCCCTTTTTCGAGACGGACTTTGAAGATACTGTCGCTTCCTATCTCAAAGGTTGCCTCCGAAAGACCCGTGAGTGACAGAACAGCCATATGTCCTAGAAGAGAAATCACGATCGCTGTAATAAAGAGTTTTTTTGAAATCATGTCATCTACCACCGGGCGCATCATATCCGAAGGCGGGTGTTGAATCAAGGATGTGATTGTTATTTTGATTTTACTTTTCTTGATGGCTTCGTAAAAAGTCCAACTTCTGCGTTACGCTGCATCCTTCGTCACTGCAGCGTACCGTAAGTACGCCTCATTCCTCAGGATTTGCGCGCCTTGCATTTGAAGCTTTTTACTTTGCCATCGAATATTGACTTTTTTTACGAGCGCATCTTTCTTGACAAACGGGACAAAATTTATTTGAGTGTGATGTGAACGAAGCGTCCGGAGTATTTTGACCGGTCCTTGCAGGATGTTATCATGGTCGGGGACAGAAGTTTCATAAAAATCGCCCTTGAAGAGGCGGAGATGGCCTATGAAAGGGGTGAGGTTCCGGTGGGTGCCGTCATCACCATGGGGGGTGACATCCTCGCCAAGGCCCATAACAGCTCCATACTGATGCAGGATCCTACTGCTCATGCCGAGATTATGGCAATACGAAGGGCCGGTGCCAGGGTGGGGAATTACCGTCTTTTGGGGACCACGCTCTATGTGACTATCGAACCTTGCATAATGTGCGCGGGAGCGATTATACAGGCAAGAATGTCGAGGGTTGTCTTCGGTGCACCGGACCCGAAAAGTGGTGCGATATCGTCACTTTACAATGTATTTGATGATAAGAGACTGAACCATTCTGTTGAGGTGACGGGCGGAGTATTAAAAAAGAAATGCGGTGAAATTTTAAGTAGATTTTTTCAGGAAAAGAGGGTAATGTCAACCTCCTGATTTTCAGGAAACTGAAGAATTGAGGCTCTTTGCGGAGAGGTACCGAAGTGGTCGTAACGGGGTCGACTCGAAATCGACTTGGGGGCCAAAAGCTCTCACGTGGGTTCGAATCCCACCCTCTCCGCCATTATATATATAGATTGATTTTCTGGAGAGATGTCCGAGCCGGCTGAAGGAGCACGACTGGAAATCGTGTGTATGCCCACAAAGGTGTACCGGGGGTTCGAATCCCCCTCTCTCCGCCATTTCTTTAATTATCCGTTCGGTAGCCGGGCCCCGTGGAACAGAGAATTGTGAACCCCGTCAGGTCCGGAAGGAAGCAGCGGCAGCAACTTCTATGTTTGCTACGGGATCACCCGGCTATCATTTTTTCGATAGCCTGACAGGAGTCTCCGATGGAATACCGTGTTCTGGCCCGAAAATGGAGACCTCAGATCTTCGAGGAGGTCCTGGGGCAGGATCATGTTGTAAAAACACTGAAAAACGCCATACATCTCGATCGGATCGCCCATGCCTATTTATTCAGCGGACCACGCGGGACGGGCAAGACCTCGGTGGCACGGATACTCGCCAAAGCGGTCAATTGCGAAAAGGGGCCCGCTGAAACCCCCTGCAATGAGTGTTCAAACTGCAGAGAGATTACGGACGGGTCGTCTCTCGACGTTCGGGAAATCGACGGTGCATCGAACAGGGGTATCGATGAGATACGGGAGCTCAGGGAAAATATTAAATTCTCCCCCGTAGCCTCCCGTTATAAGGTCTATATCATCGATGAAGTCCACATGCTGACCAAAGAGGCCTTCAACGCCCTCCTGAAAACACTCGAAGAACCCCCTTCTCATGTGATTTTTGTCTTTGCCACCACGGAAATATACAAGGTTCCGGCAACGATCCTTTCCCGCTGTCAGCACTTTGATTTCAAGCGGATCTCCTTACGACAGATAATTGACAATCTTGGCCTGATAGCAAAGGCGGAGAAAATAACGGTGAGCGATGAGGGATTGACCTGGATTGCAAAGGGTGGCGAGGGGAGTCTCCGGGATGCGCAGAGTATTTTCGATCAGGTCATATCCTATTCGGGTATGGATATAAAGGATAGTGATGTTGAGGAGCTCCTCGGCCTCTCCGACAGGAGATTTCTTGCCGAGCTTTCCCGGGCCGTTCTTGCAAGGGATGCCGGCAGATGCCTCAAGATTGTGGATGAAGTCTACTACTCGGGTATGGACATCAAGCAGTTTTATCAGATGTTTCTCAACCATTGTATGAACCTCCTTACCGTTAAAATAACGGAGAAGGAAGAACTGCTGATGGATCTCTCGGATCATGAGATAGGTGAACTCAAAAAGATCTCCGGAGGGGCTTCACGGGAAACACTTCAGCGCCTCCTCGATATGTTGATTGCCGAAGAGGATGACATAAGAAAAGGCCAGGAGCCCAGGCTCAACATGGAATATGTGCTGGTAAAAATGGCCTATCTTGAGCCGATGGTACCCGTCGATGAAATATTGTCGAGGATGGAGGCCCTTGAAAAAAATCTGAAACCGGGAGGCGAAGAAAAAAAAAGTGCCCCCGACAGGGTATTTGAGCCCGACAGGGTAATTGGGCCCGAGAAGAAGAATGATGTTCGTGCCGAGACAAGAAGGGAAGATAAGGTCAGGGTCAGGGATACAGGTGATAACCTGTGGGACGATTTTAAAGACTATGTAAAGAAAAAAAGCAATCCCCTCTGGTCCAAGATTGTGCCGGGTAAACTTCTCGGCTATGACAACAGGTGTATGACGATAGGTTTTCCCGAGGGTTATATCTTTCTGGAAAGTATCAGGGAAAAATCCCAGATGAAACTTTTGACCCGAATTGCGGGGGAATTTTTCGGAGAAGATGTGTCGGTCAAAATCAAGTCGCTTGAGGGAGTCCCCAATAATTATGGGAACTCTTCCAACGGTAACACAAAGGCGATTGAAAATTTAAAAAGTGAGGCCCTGAAACATCCCCTCGTTCAAAAGGTGCTGGATGTCTTTGAAGGCGCTGAGATAAGAGACGTGATAGTAAAGAAATAGTAGCTGCCTGATTCATCAGGCTTGTTTACAGTAATCGTCCGATAATCGGCTACAGTCAACTCTGCCGATAAATCGGCGTGCTACAAAAAATTGATGGTTTTGTAAGTCCCGCTTATTGGAATTTCTTGCCAGACCATTAACATTCGGGAGGTTATAACATTGGCACAAAATATGGGAAAGATTATGAAGCAGGCCCAGAAGATGCAGGAGAAGATGCTCCGCATGCAGGAGGAGCTTGCAGCCAAGACAGTGGAGGCAACGGCCGGCGGTGGGATGATCACGGCGGTGGTAAACGGAAAATATGAGCTCGTATCGCTGAAAATCGAACGGGAAGTGGTGGATCCCGAAGATATCGAGATGCTCCAGGATTTGATCGTGGCCGCCGTCAATGAGGGCGTTCGCAAGTCGCAGGAAATGGCCCAGGAAGAGATGGCAAAGGTAACGGGCGGGCTCAATATACCGGGACTTATGTGATGGTTCCGGGTTTTTGTTTTTCTGCGTGCGTGACGACCCCATGTGAAAATCGCTCAGTGAAAGGTTCTGTTTTATTATGACTGGATACGCGGCGCCGATACGGCATCTCATAGAAGAATTGAGCAGATTCCCCGGCATAGGGGAGAAAACTGCGACAAGGCTCGCCACTTTTATCCTCCGGTCTTCTGAAGAAGATGCGGTGAAGCTTGCCGAAAGCATCGTCGAGGTGAAAAGAAAGATACGGTTCTGTGCCCGCTGCTTCAATCTTGCGGAAAAGGAACTGTGCGAAATATGCAGTGATCCCACGAGAGATACCAATTCCATATGCGTCGTTGAAGATCCCGACTCCCTCGTGGCAATCGAGGAAAGCGGAAGTTTCAGGGGTACCTATCACGTCTTGCACGGCGTTCTCTCGCCCGTTGATGGGATCGGTCCCGATAAACTGAGAATCCATGAACTCATTGACAGGGTATCGGAGGGCACAATCTCCGAGATTATTCTGGCCACCAACCCCAGTGTTCAGGGGGAATCGACGGCACTCCTTATCACGAAACTCCTTCAGGGAAAGGATGTGGCGATTAC
>JAFCZZ010000635.1 GCA_019314085.1 Deltaproteobacteria bacterium
TGGCGTCCAGATTGCTCAGAGGTTCGTCGAACAGAATCACCTTTGGCTCGGCAACCAGGGCTCGGGCCAGCGCGACGCGCTGTTGCTGGCCACCGCTCAATTTCGTCGCCGGACGGTTCTCGAAACCTTCAAGCTGCACAAATCGCAAAGTCTTTTTGACTTTCCTTGTGATATCCTTTTTGGACTCCTTTCGGGTTTGCAGAGGGTAGGCCACGTTATCGAACACATTCATATGGGGCCATATTGCATAGGTTTGAAACACCATGTTCAGCCCCCGTTTTTCCGGAGGGACAAAGATGCCCTTTTCCTTCGACCAAACTGTTTCCCCTCCGATCGCTATCTCTCCCGAGTCCGGTGTTTCCAGCCCAACAATACACCTGAGCAGAGTGGTCTTTCCGCATCCGCTCGGGCCTAAAAGGGTGAAGATTTGTTTGGCCGGAATGGTCAGATCAACGTCCGCCAAGGCTCTGATCCTCTTACCTTCCGAGAAATAATCCTTGTTTAAGCCTTTAATGTTAATACCCAATGTTAATACCCATAGATAAGTACCAAAGATGTCCTGAGACCGGGAACACCAAGTCTCAGGACCGTGAAGCAGTTGTAATGAATAAAAGAGAAACGCCTTTACGGCATAGCGAAGATCTTCTTGAATTCGCCTCCCCAATAATAGATTTCCTTATCCGACAGCACACGAATGGGCAGAACCGTTGCTTTGTCGATGCCGGCTATGGGAGGATAGACACCGGGACAGAGGACGTACTCGCCCACCTTATCTGCCAGTATCTGCATGGCATCTCTGGACAGCCAGTAATCCACGAACAGCTTGGCGGCATTGGGGTGTTTAGCGGTAGCGGCGACAGATATCCCCCGGGGAGTCCCCAGCAGGGGTTGCTCAACTCTTGCCCAATCCAGAGGAGCGGGCGCTTTGGTGATGATGTATTTCGGCATAGAGATAGCGATCAGCTTCTCACCACTCTCCACCGGTGCGGGGGTGGGACCGAAAGATTTGACAAACATCGGCTCATTGGCCGCGAGACCCTTGACGAATTTCATCCAGGCCTTTTCAGAGGGAAAAACATTCTCTTTCAGCCCGATGAGCCAGGAAATAGTGGTTGCATGGCTGGAGGGATTGGCCATAACAATCTTTCCCTTCCATTTGAATCTTTCCCTTCCATTTGGGGTCTGTCAGATCTTCGTACCTTTTGGGAACATCTGCAGGCTTGACAAGCTCCTTGTTATAAATCAGAGCGACATATTCAATGCCGAAGATCTGAATCTTATCGTCTTTTCTTGTCCATTCGGGATAAATGGCGGCCGCGGGTGATTTGTACGCGGTCAGAACGCCCTTATCCTTCAGGAGTTCCATGATCGGCAGGGGCGACTGAAGTACGTCGGCAATAAGCTTTCCGGCCTGATACTCGGTCAGGACAGTCGCGAGGAATTTCGAGGTGGAAATTCTCGTATACTCTCCCTTGACACCCTTATCCCTGGTGAACTCCTGCATGATGGGCTGGATGGCCGTGATGTTGGCGTAAAATGATACTTTCCCCTCCGCCTTTGCTTTTTCAAGCAGGGCTTGATCTGCTGAGGACGCAGAGGGAACCACAAATAAAACAACCACCAACAGAATCATGATCTTCTTCATAACCACACCTCCTTTAGCGCTATATTGTATATATGCACCATTATTTATCCCGGCTGGATAAGCCGAGCCATCGGAATCAGGTCATGCCTACTTCTGGCAGTTTATAATCATTAGTAACGCGTTTCGTAAATAACTTTGCAATGCTGTCATTTCGAGCAGAGCGAGAAATCTTCATGAATAAGAAGTATGTCACAAAGATCTCTCCCTTCGGTCGAGATGACATGAAGCTTACAAAACGAACTACTAAATTTTCTATACTCCTCAAATATGTTTTATACAATGTAAACTTTGCTGCCCTTACACGTATCCGCAAAAGGATGCGTTTTACGGAGTCTTCTGTCCTGCTTGACCCGGCTTCGTGATCAGACAATAAAGAGATTTTTTGTGGAAAAATTCGGGTCGGTTGTAAGATTGACCCCTATACGCCTCAGACCTGCCTCATCACCCGGCGTGGGAATGTGGGTCATGTGTACCTCACAATCCATGAGATCTTTCAGCTTCTCTATGGCAAGCTGGGCCGCGGGGTTTGTTGTCGCGCTTATCCCCAGGGCAATGAGCGTTTCATTCAGATCCAGGCTGACCGATTTTTCACCAAGGATTTCCGTTTTCAGACTCCTCACCGAATCGGTTATGTTACTGGGCAACAGCTTTATCTTTTTGGGGATTTCCGCCAGATGTTTTATTGCGTGTATAACGAGACTGGA
>JAFCZZ010000196.1 GCA_019314085.1 Deltaproteobacteria bacterium
CCAGTTCCGTGTATAAGGTGTCCCCGATCTTCAGGCCGAGGTCGATGAAGCCGGGACCGTACTTCCTGCCGGTAGAGGTTCGGAAGGTTCCTCTGATCTTTCTCAGGGATTGCAGTCCTGAGGGAAAGTAGGACAAAAGTGTGTGCATAGAGATGTCCCTCGTATCCGCTATATCCCAGAGCATTTCCGTAAAATTATCGGGCCCCCATCGAAACTTGTCGGCATCGTACAGGGCATCGGACAGGAGTTGCGAGTCCGGGCCGTCAAGAGGCGTACAGGTTTGAAAGGCCTCGTGGTTTCGTATAGCACCGGTCACGGCTTCCCGTTCCTGATCCGTGAGATCAAACCCCGTGAGAATCCTCCCCGCCTCTTCTGCCCCCTGCCGTGCGTGATCTGCGCTTGATCGCTGTATATCGTGCAGGATGCCGGCTATATGTGCCAGCGAAACCTGGCGCCTTGTCTCTGCCGAAGATCCCCTTTCGATCAGGATAATGGCCCCCGTATCGCGTGCAACCTTTTGTGCGTGGGAGAGACCATGGCCGGAGATGTCCGCCTTTGCTGTCAGTATCTGTATGCACACCCGGACCGCAGGATTGTTTTCCATCAAACGACACGATGCGTCAATCTGGTCCCTTTTTTCCCGATAAAAAAGGGGGGTGCCATAGGTGGCGGCGATTTTTTCAGACAGGGCTTTTGCCTCTGAGAGGGTGTTTGTATCCATGAGTCTGTATATCCTGCTGCTCCAGGAGAACGGTTATCTGCTTGTTATTTCTTTCCGACGAACAAGAGCGGAAAGACGATGTCGCTGACACAACAGGGGATTACGACGGCAACAAACAGAAATGCGAAGACGATAAGATACGACAGCCAGTTCACGGGACCTCCCACGGCCATAAGGATATGAAAGAGTGAAGCCCAGGTGCTCAGGAGGACATGCCCCGCATGGGGGACCTTTGTGGCCGGGCGAAAATAGGCTATGGCGATTCCCAGCAGGGCGAGGGGATTTATCAGCCACCATTTTTCGATAAAACCGATGTGAAGGCCCCTGTTTGGCATGCTGAGCATGGCTTCCCCAAGATAGGGGATCAGAGAATCACTGATCGTGGCAATCCCGATAGAACCGATAAACCCGATCATCAAGAGTGCCAAAAGATTATACCTGCCGTGCCCGGATTTATGCGTCTGGTACATGGACGTTGTCACGAGGGCGCTGAGAACGACGTGTATCGGGTGGAGAATATAGAAGGTGTTGAAGGCTATATGATGGGGAATGCTCTGGAAAAGAACCAGCATAACCACACCGGTCAGGGCACCGAACAGTGTAAAGGGGGCATGACTTTTTAATTCTTTTGCTATTTGGCCGACCATTGCTTCTCTCATTAACAGGTTTTCGTGACGCGGGAATCCTTGGTCGATTATCGCAAATGTTGCGCATATGCAAGTCCTTTGTAACAAAAGGGAGCGGGGAGGACGATGTCCTGTTGCATCGACAGAGGCCTTCTTTGTTGTTTTGTGCAGGTAGAATGTTCATATGTCCTGTCCGACGTCTGGGGAATAGAGGTTGATCTGTTGCGCCTGGGTGGGGTATGAGGTGATAATCAAGACCGTGCGGTCGAAAACAATACAGAACGGGAGCACCACATGACAGAGCAATCCTATGGGTTTGAGCTCTTACGAGAGCGATACATCGACGAATTGAAAACAAAGGCAAGGCTGTACCGACACATCCAGACAGGCGCCGAACTGTTGTCCATGATCAATGATGACGAAAACAAGGTGTTCGGTATTACCTTTCGTACGCCACCGCGCGATTCCACCGGCGTACCCCACATTCTCGAGCATTCGGTCCTCTGCGGTTCCCGCAAGTATCCGGTGAAGGAACCCTTTGTGGAAATATTGAAGGGCTCGCTACAGACCTTTCTGAACCCCTTCACCTATCCGGACAAGACCTGCTATCCGGTGGCAAGCCAGAATATCAAGGATTTCTACAATCTTATCGATGTTTACCTCGATGCGGTTTTTTATCCGCGCATTACGCCCGAGACCTTTCAACAGGAGGGGTGGCATCACGAGATGGAAAGTTCGGACGGACCCCTTGTGTATAAAGGCGTGGTCTTCAACGAGATGAAGGGAGCGAATTCCTCCCCGGACAGGCTTCTGGCAGAGTATTCGCAACAGGCGCTGTTTCCCGACACGACCTACGGTCTGGATTCCGGGGGAGATCCCGCGGTTATCCCCGAACTGACCTACGAACAATTCAGAGATTTTCACCGCACATACTACCACCCCTCCAATGCGCGGCTCTTCTTTGCCGGCGATGACGATCCCGACGAGAGGCTGCGACGTACCAACGAGTATCTGAGAGCCTTCGAAAAAACAGACGTTGATTCGACGGTATCACTCCAGCCGCCCTTTGAGCACCCCCGGCGTCTTGATCGCTCCTGTGCCGCAGGCGAGGATGCATCCGGGGGTATGATGACCGTAAACTGGGTGCTTGGTGAGACAACGGATGCTGTTACCAATATGGCGCTTAACATCCTGGGATATATCCTTCTCGGGACGCCCGGATCGCCCCTGCGCAAGGCCCTTATCGAATCCGGTTTGGGAGAGGATATTACCGGAGGGGGACTGGAGGGAGAACTGAGGCAGCTGTTTTTCTCTGTGGGTCTAAAAGGGATTACTATGGGGAAGGAAGATGCCGTTGAGGTTCTGATACTGGAGACCCTGGAAGGCTTGGCGACCGACGGCATCGACCCGGAGACAGTGGAAGCGGCTCTCAATACCATAGAATTCGGCCTGCGCGAAAACAACACGGGCAGTTACCCCCGTGGTCTGGTTCTGATGCTCAGGGCGATGACCACTTGGCTGTATGATGCCGACCCCCTCTCCCTCCTCTCCTTTGAATCCCTCCTGTCGGAGATCAAGGCCCGCATACGTTCGGGAGAGGCGTTCTTTGAGGGATTGATACGGAAACATTTCTTGGAGAATCTGCACCGTACCACCGTTGTGATGACACCGGACCCGGAATTGGAAGGCGAGGTGGAGGCGGCGGAAAAGGAGCGGCTCAGTGCCGTTCGAGATGCAGCCAGTCCGGAGGAATTGAAGGATATCTTTAAAAATACCGAGCACCTGAAAAAAATGCAGGAAGCGCCGGATTCTCCAGAGGCCCTGGCGACCATACCGACCCTGACGATTGCCGATCTGGAGAAGAGAAACAGGACCATACCTATCGCCGTTCTGGATGAAGGAGGCGCCGCGGTATTGTATCATGACATAGCGACAAGCGGGATCGCGTACATCGAGGTCGGCCTAAATTTGCGCTCCCTTCCCCGGAGATGTGTCCCGTATATTCCCCTGTTCAGTAGGGCGCTTCTGGAAATGGGCACTCGAAAGGAGGATTATGTCGAGCTTTCCCAGAGAATTGACCGGAAGACGGGAGGGCTTCATCCGTCACTGTTTGTGTCGGCGGTCAAGGATGCCACGAGCGGGGCTGAAGAGAGGCTTTTCCTCTGCGGCAAGGCGATGCTGCCACAGGCGGGAGACCTCTTTGCGATTGTCAGGGACATCCTGATGGATGTCAAGCTGGACAACCGGGAACGGTTCAGGCAGATGGTCATGGAAGAGAAAGCCCGGCAGGAAGAACACATCGTCTCCGGTGGGCATCAGATCGTCAATCTCCGGCTGAGAGCTCATTTCGGCGAGGCTGGACGGATGTCGGAACAGTTGAGCGGGGTGACCTATCTGTTCTTTCTGCGCGAGCTTGCCGACAGGATAGAGAATGACTGGCCTTTCGTTCATGCTACACTTGAGGAGATGCGAAGCTTTCTCGTCAACCGTGAGACCATGCTCTTTAATGTAACCGTTGACGGAGAAGGATGGAAACAGGTGCGGCCGCACCTTGCCGGTTTTATCGATGGGCTGCCAAGCGGCCCGTCCGGGGAGGAGGAGAGAGATCTTTCCGGAGATCTTACGGTTGCTGTGGAGGTCCCCGAACATGAGGGACTGATCGTTCCCTCTCAGATCAACTATGTGGGAAAAGGAACGGATCTTTACCAGGCAGGATACTCCTATCATGGCTCCGCCAGGGTTATCACCCGGTATCTCAGGACGTCTTGGTTGTGGGATCGAGTGCGGGTGCGAGGAGGGGCGTACGGGGCCTTCTGCATTTTCGATAAATTTTCCGGTGTGTTGACCTTTCTGTCCTACCGCGATCCGAATCTTCTGAAAACCATAGAGGTGTTTGATGGTACGGCCGCATTCCTGCGAAACGGGACATTGAATGGCGACGAGCTGAAAAAGGGGATTATCGGCGCCATCGGGGATATGGACGCGTATATGTTCCCCGATGCCAAGGGGTATGCCTCGATGGTCCGATATCTGACGGGGAACACTG
>JAFCZZ010000636.1 GCA_019314085.1 Deltaproteobacteria bacterium
AAGATCTGCCCCTCCTGGATGCAGATCCGGCGATGCTGGAGCAGGCCTTTCTTAATATCTATCATAACGCCATCGACGCGATGGAAGATAGCGGCAAGCTCTCAATATCCGCCATGGAGGAGAACGGTCGGGTCTGTGTCGAAATCAAAGATGACGGGTGCGGAATCTCCAGGGAGGATATGCCCTATATTTTCAATCCTTTCTTCACCAAAAAAAGCTACGGCACCGGACTTGGACTCGCGCAGATCAAAAAGATCATAGACCTGCACCAAGGCACAATAGAGATCTTGAGCCGAGAGGGAAAGGGAACTGGCGTTGTCGTAACCTTTCCGGCACAGACAAAGAAGGCAGGTCCCGAACCGGCGATGCAATCTCAGGATTCCCCGATGAATCCATGATGGTATCTATCGGGAAATTGAGCTGAACTTCCAACAGAGGGGGAGATACGCACTATGTCGAAAATTCTTGTCATTGATGACGACAAATCCATCTGCGAAAGCCTGGAACTCTACCTGACGGAAGAGGGGTATAACGTGCACACCGCCTCCACCGGAACGGAAGGGCTGAACACGTTTGTGAACATCTTGCCGGATGTGGTTATCCTCGATATACGTCTCCCCGACATAGACGGAGGACCTGCGGGAAGAGGATGAAAGGGTAAAGGTTATCATGATTACCGCCCATCATGACATGGAGACAACCATCAATGCGATGAAGGGGGGCGCCTTTGACTACATCCATAAACCCATCAACGTCGATGAACTGGACATAGCTATCAGGAAGGCACTAGGCTCCATCGAAATGGAAAAGAAGATCAACGGCCTTCTCATGGAACACTCCCGCGATTTCAAGGTGGGGGACATCATCGGCACGGGGAATAAGATGAAGGAGGTATTTAAGATCATCGGCGTTGTCTCCCAGAACAGGACAACCGTATTGATACAGGGCGAGAGCGGCACAGGAAAGGAGCTGATCGCCAAGTGCATTCACTACAACACGTCACGAGACGAACCCTACATAGCGGTCAACTGCTCCGCCATTGTGGAGACCCTCCTGGAGTCAGAACTGTTCGGTCACGAGAAGGGGTCATTCACGGGAGCAATAGCCAGAAAACAGGGAAAATTTGAGCTTGCCCGCTATGGTACGGTGTTCCTGGACGAGATCAGCGAGATGTCCATCAACCTCCAGGCCAAACTCCTCCGGGTGCTCCAGGAGATGGAATTTGAGCGGGTCGGGGGAAAGGACAGGGTCAAGGTAAATGCGAGGATCATAACGGCGACCAATAAGGATCTCAGGAAAATGGTGAAGGAAGGAAGGTTCCGGGATGACCTCTTCTACCGCCTGAACATCGTCTCCATAAACATCCCCCCCCTCAGGGAGAGACGAGGGGATCTGGCGCCACTTGTCGAGTACCTGCTCGACAAGACAAACAGGGAGCTCCACAAACAGATCGCCGGTGTCTCGGATGAGATGATGGAGATCTTCCTCAGGTATAGCTGGCCTGGGAACATCAGAGAACTGGAGAACCTGCTGGTCCGGGCCGCCGTTGTCTCGAAGGGACATGTCCTCGGGAGGGAGGATTTTCCTGATCTGGTGGAAGACGGAAATGACAAGGAAACAAACAGGGAGATCGCCGGGGATGAACCGGGAGGAATCCGGACTCTCGACCAGATAGAAGAGTGGCATATACGAAGGGTTATCCGGGAAACCGACAAAAACAAGGGGGAAATCTGCGAAATCCTCGGAATATCACCGAAAAAGAGTAAGCGGAGGGGATCCCCTTTTACCCTTCATCAGGTATGCGAAGGAGATTTGCAAGATTATTGTTATATGCCATTTCCCGCGATTAGCTGATGGCTGGTAAGCTGATGAGTTAATAGCTTAACAGCTGTAGATGGTCGTGATAAACTGAGCCAAAAATGGTCGTTTAAAAGTGAGCCACTTCGGTGGAGTTCTTGGGAGAAAAGCTTATAATATAGTTTTAATCTCAAGATAAGAGAGGT
>JAFCZZ010000197.1 GCA_019314085.1 Deltaproteobacteria bacterium
GGCCGACGCCACGAGACTGCCCTTCAGGGACAATGCCTTTGACGTCGTCATCTGTTCGGAGGTCCTGGAGCATATCCCCGCAAACAGGGCCGCCATCGCTGAGCTGGTCAGGGTCCTGAAACCGGGGAAAAATATGGTTGTGAGCGTGCCGCGATTTCTCCCGGAGCGCATATGCTGGGCGCTTTCGTCCGAGTATCACAACGAACCGGGGGGGCACATACGGATATACACCAAGAGAGAATTGCTCTCACTTCTGGAGGGTGCGGGGACACGCTGCTGGCGGGTTCGTTATAAACACGCCCTGCACGCGCCATACTGGTGGTTGAAGTGCGTCGTTGGCCACCGAAATGAGGCATCCCGGTGGGTCAATCTCTACAAGAGATTTCTTGAGTGGGACATTATGAAGCATCCCCCTCTGACAAGGACACTGGACAAGATCTTAAACCCCTTGATAGCAAAGAGTATAGTCTTTTATCTCAGAAAAGGATGACCGACATGGAACTGAATCTTTCGAGAGACATTATAGGGCAATTCGTCAACTGCAAGGAGATGGGCGCCTTTATCGCCGGACTGCAGAGAAAGAGCGGAGAGATTCCGTGGTCCGAAGGGGGAAAGACAGATCCGTGGGACCATATCGAGAGTGCCATGGGACTCGGCGTCGCCGGATATATCGAGGAGGCCCGATGTGCCTACGAGTGGATGAAAGAAACACAGCTCGACGATGGGAGCTGGTGGTCGGCCTTTCGCGACGGTGTCCCGGAGGACCGGAGGAGGGACACCAACTTCTCTTCCTATATCGCGGTGGGGGTCTTTCATCACTATCTGCTGACGAACGATCGCAGCTTTCTCCGGGATATGTGGCCGACCGTCAGAGCCGGCATCGATTACGCCCTCAGTCTTCAGGCGCCGACCGGTGAGATCTACTGGTCCATTGATGCCGATGGTGTTGTTGACCGTATGGCCCTTCTGACCGGTTCCAGTTCCGTCTATATGAGCATTAAGTGTGCCCTGGCCATCGCCCCGCTCGTGGGGGAAGATCGACCCAACTGGAGGGAAGCGCTTGAAAGGCTGGGAAATGCCATCCGCACCCTTCCCAATCACTTCAACATGATCAAGTCGCGCTATTCCATGGACTGGTACTATCCCGTCCTGTGCGGAGCCCTTACCGGTACCGACGCGCGAAAGAGGATCGACAAGTCCTGGACCAAGTTCGTGGAACCCGGCTGGGGAGCCCGCTGTGTCTCGGATCGTCCCTGGGCAACGATGGCGGAGACCTCAGAACTGGTCCTGGCGCTCGTGGCCATTGAACGATACGAGGAGGCGCAGCTGGTCTTCAGCTATCTGGAGGGGAAGAGGTATGACGACGGATCATACTGGATGGGGGTTACCTTTCCCGATGAGGTCATATGGCCAGAAGAGAAGACATCGTGGACGGCCGCCGCCGTGCTCCTGGCCTATGATGCGCTCAATAACCTGACTCCCGCGGGGTGTCTGTTCAATCACCATTTCTGGAAGGATCGGGATGCCGCGGGGGATGCCGATGGTGACCGTCCCGGCGATACTCAAGGATACAACCACGTCCAACTCCACCCATAGAACGGATCGGAGGAGAGGTTTCTTGCAGAGAGATCACCGCCCCTACTTTCTCAAGCAGTGGGATATCAGATTTCAGAAGTGGTATGTGAACCGCTTTCTGCGTCCTCAGTTCGAATATCTGGGCAGAGGGTATACTTTCATGAAACCCTGGCACGTCGAGATATTCGGCGGGCCGGTTTTTCTGGGTGAGTGTGCCCATGTTATCGCGGCATCCGATAAGAAGGTGAGGCTGACTGTGTGGCCTCTCCCCGGGGAAGAGGGGCACATACGGATAGGGGACTACTGCCTGATATGCCCCGGTGTCCGAATCAGCGCGGCCACGGAGGTAACCATAGGCGACAGCTGCATGATAGCGCAGGGCGCCTGTATCACGGATTCAGACTGGCACGGGGTGTATGACCGGAGTCAGTCGGTGGGTCAGAGTTCGGCGGTCAGGATAGGGGACAATGCCTGGATAGGGGACAGCGCAATTGTCGGCAAGGGGGTGACGATTGGAGACAACAGCATCATCGGTGCGGGCTCGGTCGTCACGAAGGACATTCCCCCCGATGTCATAGCCGCCGGCAATCCCGCAGTCGTTGTCAAAAAGCTCGATACAAAGCGGCACATCAAGACGCGAGCCGATTGGTTCTCCGATCCTGAGGATCTGGCCCGACGGTTCAGCGAGATCGACCGCGAAAAACTGGGAGGGAACACGATATTCGGGTGGCTCCGGTCGCTTACCTTCCCGAAGAAGGGGGACTGAGAATCGGCGCCGGAGATAGCCCCTCTGCTCCGCCCTCGATCATTTCGTTATTTTCCAAAGAGCCCCTTGAGGACTCCTTTCAGTACCTCCTCCCCATCGATCGCGGGAGCGGCCTCTTTTTCAGCATCCCCGCCCTTGAAGATATCCCTGATCTTTGTTTCAAGGAGGCCCTTCAAATCCGGGGCGAAGCGGGGAGACGAGAAGGTGCCCGTAACCAGCACCGGGATCATGAGACCGAAGCGGTCTTTGGTGTCCTGCTGGCCCTTGAGGGTTGCGACCACCTTGGGCTCCACGCGCATATCCAGGGTCTTGTTGACCAGATCGGCGCTTCCTGTGGCGGTCACGCGCAGGAGTGGAGAGGCCAGCCTCGTCCCGGGGGTGGTCACCACGCCGTTCCTGATCGTGAAGGGGGCCACCAGCTCACTGAAATCGGTCCTGGGTTTTTCAGCCGGTTTCTCCCCCCCGAAGGCCGCCCTCACATTGCGCGCCATGCCGGGGAGATCGATCCCGACGATGGCCCCGTCCGTAAAATGAAGCGTACCTTCCCCGTTCAGGGTTTTCTTAATGGTATCGGGATCATCGCCTTCCATGGTGAGGGTAATGTCCGCCCGCATCGTTCCCTCCAGAAAATCCTTCTTCATCACGTCATTCAGAAGCAGGCGTGTCATGATCCCGTCCATGTTGATGTTCACGCCGGTTTTCGGCCTGTCCGCCCGCACATCCAGGCCCGCCCGTGCGTTGATGCTTCCCTGGTAGGCCTTCAGTTCTAAAGGATTCACGGTGAACACGCCGTCCTTACCCTTCACCTTCATGAGCACGTCCTGGACCCGCGCGCCCATGACCTTGATTTCGCCCGCCCGCAGCTCCGCGTCCACCACCAGCTTCCGGAGCGGCCCGTAATCTATCTTCTTTGTTTCCCGGGCAGGCGGTGGTGGTGAGACGGACTTATTCCCGGCTGGCTCCTTAGACGCGGCCAGCGTTGGGGAGGCGTCCTTGTCTCTGGCCGGTTCCTTTGGCGCGGCTGGGGGCAGATACCGGTCTGCATCGATCCGGTCGATACTCATTCTGAGAATCACGTCGGGCCTAGCGAAATCCTTTGCCCGCGCCGAAAAGGCGATTCGGGACTGGTCCAGTTCCATGATTCCATTGGTCAAAGACACGCTCGTCGGATTCCCCTTCACAGTGGCTTTGAGACCCATCTTTGTCAGGGCGGTGGGGTCGGAGGTGGCCACGGGGAATTCCTGCCCCAGCACGTCCATCAGCTTACGCGGTGAAAAGGGGGCGAGTTCCACGGCCAGTTCAAAGGCCGGCTGCCGCAGCACGTCACTCACTGTGCCCTTCACCGTCAAGGCAACTTTCTTGAATGCCTTGACCGCGATATCCAGAGGAATGCTCTCCCCTCTCAATGCCGCGCCCAGGGGTCCCGCCGTTCCGTCAACCCGGAGGGGGTTCCCGTCGAGACTCGCGGAGAACATAATCCGGATGGGACGGTCGAAGGACACATCCCTGAGTTCGAGCATCAGGTCCCTGATCTCCCGCCGCTCACCCGTGGCCGCGTTGATCCAAAGCAAGCTGGCATTCGAAACCTTCATCTCACAGACGGCAAGGCTCCTGACAGGGAGTCCGGCGAGGAGCCCTTTTTCGGATTCCGGCTTCTCCGCTTTTGCCTCTGCCGGCGGAGTCGTAGCCGAAGGTTTCCCCACGGCTTCCCAATTCCCTCTCCCTTCCCTGTCTTTCTCCAGGACCGCCTTCAGACCATCCACTACGAAGCGCTCGACGTGCACCTCCCCGGACAGAAGGGGCATGAATTTCACCTTCACATCAAAGGATTCGATCGCCAGTAGATCCTTTTCCGTGAAACCCGGAGGGTTGCCCAGGTGAAGATCGGACAATGCGATCCCTGCCGAGGGGAAGAGAGAGAGCTTGAGCTCTCCGCCGATGGAAAAGGGACAGCCCGTCGCCTGAGACACCTGTTTCTCTATATACGGCTTATATTTCTGGACATCCACGAACAGGGGGATGACAAGCAGAGCGCCGATCACGATC
>JAFCZZ010000198.1 GCA_019314085.1 Deltaproteobacteria bacterium
CTAGTTTTTTTCTATGCGTTTGTCAACATAAAAAATCAATCAGCCTTTTCTTGTGCCGGTTCCGGTGCAGGAGCCGTGTCACTGTCGGCCGCGGCATTGTTTTCCCCGTCTGTCGGGATGGTCCTTTCGACCCCGGGCGCGGAGACGCCTTCCATTATGGAACTCGTCTTATGGGTCGAAGAGTACGCAAGCCAGAGGGATGTCAGCATAAAGAATATCGCGATAAAGGTGGTCATCTTCCCGAGAAACGTTCCCGGGCCGCCGCTCCCGAAGACGGTCTGGCTGGAGCCGCCCCCGAATGCCGCCCCCATGTCCGCCCCCTTGCCGGTCTGCAGTAGGACGACGAGGATCATCCCTATACACATTAAGATGTGAAAGATTGATATGGCCGTATGCACTGGTTGTTGGTCTCCTTATTTTTCTAAAATCCTAAGATTCCCGCGAACGATTCGAATTCCAGGCTCGC
Source organism: Deltaproteobacteria bacterium (assembly GCA_019314085.1). The sequence continues at coordinate 467 of JAFCZZ010000198.1, forward strand.
CCCGCCCACCAGGGCGCCGTTGATATCCGGCTGCTCCATCAGGCTGCGTATGTTCCCGGGATTCACACTCCCCCCGTACATGATCACCGCCTGGGAGGCATAACCCTCTCCGACGAGGGAGGCCAGTGTTTCCCTGATAACTCGGTGCGCTTCCTGCGCCTGGGCGGGTGTCGCCGTTTCCCCTGTTCCGATTGCCCAGACGGGTTCGTACGCGAGAGCGACCTGCCTTATATCACTAGAATCTATATTATTCAATCCCTCTTTTATCTGCCTTTGAAGAATCGTGAAGGTTGTCCCCGATTTCCGCTGTTCCAGGGTTTCTCCGATGCAGAATATGGGCCTCAGACCGGCTTTCAGGGCCGCGTGCATCTTCCGGTTCACGATTTCGTCGGTCTCGCCGAACAGGGTACGCCTCTCCGAATGGCCCAGGATGACGAACTCGCAGCCGGCATCGACGAGCATGGCGGGGGAGATCTCTCCGGTATAGGCGCCCTTTTCCTCCCAGTGCATATTCTGGGCCGAGAGATACACGGCGGAACCCTTCAGGATCTCACTAACGGATCTGAGCGCCGTAAAGGGGGGCGCGATAACGATATCCCGGTCCCCCGCTTCGGGGAATGCCTCCCCCAACTGCTTTGCCAGCGCGACCGCCTCGGAGACGGTCTTGTGCATCTTCCAGTTCGCGGCTATCATCGGTCTTACCATGGTATTTGTCCTCTATGCGGTTTGCCCGGCTACAGTTTCTTCCCGATATAGATCGCAAGGTCTCTCATCCGGGATGCGTACCCGCTCTCGTTGTCGTACCACGAAAAGACCTTGACGAGATTCGTGCCGATCACCTTTGTCAGGGGGGCATCCACCAAGGATGAGTGGGGGTCTGAGGTAAAGTCGATGGAGACGAGTTCCTCTTCGCAGAATGCCATGATCCCCTTGAGTTTCCCTTCGGAAGCGGCCTTCAGGGCGGCGTTGACCTCCTCCGCCGTCGTTGCCTTCTCTATCTCTACCGTCAGATCGACGAGGGAGACGTTCGGCGTCGGCACCCGCAGTGCCAAGCCGTCCAGCTTTCCCTTGAGCGAGGGGATGACCTCGGCCACGGCCTTTGCGGCACCCGTGGAGGTCGGGACGATGGACATGGCGGCGGCCCTGCCCCTCCGCAGGTCCTTGTGTGAGCCGTCGAGGAGTCTCTGGTCCATTGTATATGAATGAATGGTTGTCATCAGCCCCTTGACGATGGAGAAGGTGTCTTCCAGAACCATGGCAACCGGGGCGAGGCAGTTGGTCGTGCATGACGCGTTGGATATGACGTCATGTTTCTTCGGGTCGTATGTCTCTTCGTTAACGCCCATGACGAAGGTGCCATCAAGGCCCTTTCCGGGCGCCGCGATGATGACCTTCTTCGCGCCGGCCCTGATGTGTACGGCGGCCTCATCCCGTGTCCGGAATTTGCCCGTGGATTCCATGACGATATCGACACCCAGCTCCTTCCAGGGGAGGGTTTCCATATCGCCGGTTGTATTTGTGATCTGTATCCTTTTGCCTCCGACGACGATGAACTGACCATCCACGGTAACGTCGGACTTGATTTTACCGTGAACGGAATCGTACTTCAGAAGATGCGCAAGGGTTCCCGTGTCGGCCCTCGTATTGACTGCGACGATCTCGATGTCGTCTCTTTCCAGACAGGTCCTGACGAGAAATCTGCCTATCCTTCCAAAACCGTTGATAGCAACCTTAACAGACATAATAAACCTCCAGCTTTTATGTGAATCTTTTTCTTATTTTCTCAGACCATACTTGATCATCTTTAATTGCAGTCCCTTACGGCTGATTCCAAGGCGGTCGGCCGCCCGTGTTACGTTTTTACCGCACTGCTCGAGAACCCTCGCAATGATATGACTCTCCACCGCCTCGGCCTGGCCCTTGACGATCTCCTTGAAGGACCCTTGCTCCGCCTCCGGCGAGATCACCTCTGCCTGCGGCGGGGTGAGGATGTCGGCGGGAAGTGCTTCGTAGCGTATAATATCGTCGTTTGCCAGGAGTATAAGCCGCTCCAGGAGGTTTTCCATCTCCCTGATATTCCCTGGCCAGGCGTATTCGCGGAAAAACTGTTCTACCTCGGGTTCGATTCGCCGTACGCGCCGGCCCAGTTTCCGGTTGAACTTATCGATGAAGTGCTCAACGAGGAGCGGAATATCATTCTTCCTCTCCCGCAGTGACGGGAGCATGATCGGCAGGACATTGATCCGGTAGTAGAGATCCTCTCTGAATCGCTTGTTCTGAACATCCTGGAGGAGGTCCCTGTTGGTCGCCGCCACCAGTCTGACATCGACCTTGATGGTCTGCACGCCTCCCACCCGCTCGAATTCCCGGTCCTGAATTGTTCGGAGCAGCTTTGCCTGCATGTCCTTCGGCAGGTCGCCGATCTCATCGAGAAACAGCGTCCCCTTGTGGGCCTGTTCGAACCTGCCGATTTTCCTGTGGACGGCCCCGGTGAAGGCCCCCTTCTCGTATCCGAACAGTTCACTTTCCATCAGATTTTCGGGGATGGCCGCGCAGTTGATCTTGATAAAGGGATCTCCCTTTCGAGTGCTGTTTTCATGGATCGCCCGGGCGATGAGTTCCTTTCCCGTTCCCGTCTCTCCCGTGATAAGGATGGTTGTGGGCGTTGGCGCTACCGTTTTGATGATGTCGTATATCTCCAGCATGGGCTTGCTGGTTCCTATGAGGGCGTAGTGGTCATCTTCCATGGAATCGAGAAGCATCTCACGATCGCTCAGCGACTTTGTCTTCACCGCCTTGCTGATGACATTCTTGAGGTCTTCCTGGTCGAAGGGCTTGGTAACATAATCAAAGGCTCCCTTCTTCACGGCCTCGACGGCGTTGGCTATGGTGCCGTGGGCGGTGACGATGATCACCGGCAGTGACGGGTATTTTTCTATGACCCTTCTTAAAAGACCAATACCGCCGAGGCGCGGCATTTTCAAATCGGTGACGACAACGGAGATATCCTGTTTCTTGATGATATCGAAGGCCTCAAGACCATCGATGGCAGCCGCAACTTGGTATCCCTCCTTCTTCAGCATGGCGGACAGGACGAGCCGCATGCTCTTCTCGTCGTCAACGACCAGTATGGTCTTCTTTTCTAGTGGTTTCGTGCTGCTCATGTGTGCCTCATGCCACCGGTTTTTCGATTTTCCATCTCCCCCTCTATCTATTACAGGATAGAGGCCCTGTCAAGCTTCCGGGTATCTCGGAGATATCTTTTCTCCTCCAACCGAGCCTGTTGACTGGAGCGTCGGTCGGGTCATGACCCATTCACCGGTATCCGTATATGAAAGACAGATCCGTGGCCCGGGGAGGATGTGACGTCGATAGTACCCCCATGGGCCTTGACGATCTGCTGAGAGATGGCAAGACCGATTCCCGTGCCCTTGTCTTTGGTCGTATAAAAGGGCTTGAAGAGGCGCCTTTTCGCCTTCTTTTCGATTCCCTCTCCCGTATCCTCAACGGCTATTTCGATCCGGGGGTTGCTTTCGGCATCGATAACCCTCGCCGAAAGTGTCAGGGTACCCCCCCGAGGCATCGCTTCCACGGCGTTCAGGGCAATGTTCAAGACCGCCTGCACCATCTGTTCACCGTCAACCCAGACCGGGGGCAGGTCCCGCGGGATGTCTTGCCTGACAACGATCCCGCCGGGGAGGTGTTGCGACGTGATCAGGGCGATGATCCTCTCCAGTATATCGGCGACACTCCGGGTGTCCGGATCGATGGTGCCGGGTTTCGCGTAGTTGAGAAAACGCGATACCACGTTGTTCAGTCTGTCGATTTCGCTGGTAATGACATTAAAAAGCTCACGGTTTTCTTCAGACTCGCTGTCGGATTTCAGGTACTGGGCGGCACCCTTTATCGACCCCTTTATCGACCCGAGGGGATTGCGAATCTCGTGTGCGAGGGTGCTCGCCATCTCATCCAGAAGGAGGGCCTTCTCGCGTTCCACTTCCTGATCAATGGTATAGAGAGAATTCAGGGACCCCTTTCCCTCGGGGAAGAAGTATAGTCCCGCCTTCTTGAGGATCAATTTTACGGGGTCTATGAATATAACGATGATAAAGGCCGTCATGAATATCAGGTTGAAGGGGGGGATTTCCTCCCCGTTGCCGAAGATGGCGAGGACGAGGTAGAATGTGACGGTTGCAAAGACGATCAGCAGAAAAACGATCGCCGCCCGTGCCATGATTTCATACAGTTCGGGGAGGCGGGGGTAGGT
>JAFCZZ010000199.1 GCA_019314085.1 Deltaproteobacteria bacterium
CTACGGATACCGGCAGATGGGAAAGGGCAATACCGTCGGGTGAGTAATGTGAGGGAGTCGCCGTGCAGCCGGATTCTTCGAGCCGCGTGATCAGATCGGCCCGGGTGGTCTTCAGCCTGTTTGCCCTGACCGTCAGGGAAGGTGTTTTATTGTTGCTCTCACACAGTGCGCGCGTCTCTTCAAGACCAAGCTGATCCGCCCACATTCTCACCAGCCATAATGGGTGCGAGTGGACCACCGATATGTGAGACAGCGGGTCTTCGTTAAAGGGAGGGTAGGGGAGCGTGTCCATCCTCCGTGCGGCATTCCTCAGGACGGCATTTACCAGGTTGGACCGCCCGGGATAGAGCCTCTTCGCCATCTCCACGGCCTCGTTCGTCGCGGCGTATGCGGGCACCCTGTCCATACACATCAGTTGGTAGAGTGCCACACGCAGTATATTGCGTATCCCCGGCTCCATCTGATCGAAGGTGCCGGTATATACGGCGCCAAGGACCCAGTCCAGGCGGCCTCGAAGGCGCAATGCCCCGTAGACAAGTTGTGTCAGGAGCCTCCTGTCCTGCGCGGTGGGAAGGGTGGCGCGTGAAAGGTACGCGTCCAGGAGGGGTTGCGCAAAGGCCCCCTCCTCGACCCTGTTCAGAATCTGAACTGCCAAGGTACGTGGGGTGTTTTTCATCACGTATGGTCTTTTATTCGAGGATGTCATCCGGTGTCAGGCGGTTTCCTCTCAGGAAGTCTTCAATCAGCATCCGTTTTTTACCCTCAAGCTGCACGTCCTTCAGGTAGACGTGTCCGTCCCGTGTGGCTATTTGTAATCCCGCTTCCATCAGCCTTCCCGGTGTGCCCGGTTCCTTTTCGCCCGAGGATTTTTCCTCTCCCGCCACGGCGTAGAATATCTTCAGCTTTTTGTCTCCGAAAAAGGAGTATGCACCGGGGCGAGAGGAGAGGCCCCGGATGAGATTGACGATTTTTCCCGGGTCGTCGTTCCAGTCGATATGCCCTACTTCTCGCTCAAGGCGGGGTGCCAGGGTGACGAGGGCCGGATCCTGCGGGGTCCTGACAATTGTCCCGTCCAGGGCGCCCCGAATGGCCCGGACAAGAAGCTCGGCACCCATCGTGGACAGGGTTTCATGCAGATCGTCGAAGGTGTCATCGGGATCTATGGCGACCTCCTCCTGTAGCAGGATGTCCCCCGAATCCACCCCCTCGTCCATCAGCATGATCGTCACCCCCGTCTCCCGGTCTCCATTGATAATGGACCAGTTGATCGGCGCCGCCCCCCGGTACCGCGGGAGGAGGGAGGGATGCACATTGAGGCACCCGAGGCGGGGAAGGTCGATAATCTCCCGGGGGAGTATCTGGCCGAAGGCGGCCAGCACCACCATGTCGGGGGATAATTCCCTGAATGTCTCCAGAAAGTCCCCGTCCCGGACGCGATCGGGCTGGCAGACCTCGAGCCCCATCTCCAGCGCGCAGGTCTTCACGGGCGGAGGAACGGGCCTTCTTCCTCTCCCCTTTGGTCTGTCCGGTTGCGTAACGGCACCTATAATATTGTACCCGGCCTCTGCCAGGGCCTTCAGTGAGGGAACGGCAAAGACCGGCGTTCCCATAAACAGTATCTTCGGTTTCATGACAGCCACCTTCCTTCACGAGGGTTATACCCTTTTGCCTTGTTTTAATCAATTCGGTCTTCGAGTGCTCAGGCTCTCTCCCTGTTCTGTCCTTTGATTTTGCATTTGACTACGCACGGAGATCCTAATAGAATGCCACATCGCAGATGTCAGTATTATCAAATATATGTTTTGGCGGTTTTTATCATGACTGAGCAAAAAGAATTTGCAGAAGAGATATTATCAAATCCGACGATTCCCTGTAAGGCGATCCTTGACTCCGCTTATTTTGCGGTTATCGCAATCGATAGAGAAGGGTACGTGGTATATATCAATGAGATAGCGAGATCTTTGCTGGATTTCAAGCTGGAGATAACGCCCCGCCCCGTTCATTTTTCTGAGATTGACAATGATGCCTGGCTCGAGTTTAAAAAAGTTATAGAGACAGGTGAACCACAGATAACGATCCCTGTTGTAAATAAAAAGTATTCCTTGCTGGCTAACAGAACCCCCATCATCTGGGAGGGTGAACTGGTGGGGGTAATGAGCGTATTTCACGACAGGGAAGAGTACGAGAAAATATCCCAGTACCTGTTCAGATATCAGGCGGTGGTACGTGAGGTCGAGGCAATTATCGGTTCCTCATATGATGGCATATATGTAACCGATGGTGAGGCTAATACGATACGGGTAAACAGTGCGTATGAAGATATCACCGGCATTAAGGCTTCGGAAGTGCTGGGGCACAATATGCGGGATCTTGTAGATGAGGGGTATTTCAGTGAGAGTGTTACGCTGAAAGTTCTGGAGGAGAGAAAGACCGTAACCCTCTCGCAAAAGCTGAAAACAGGGAAACGTATACTGGTAACAGGCAATCCTTTTTTCGATGATGAAGGGAGGATCAAGATGGTCGTGACCAATGTCCGGGATATGACCGATCTGGACAGGTTAAATCAACGGCTTGAAGAATCTCTGGAGATGACGAGAGCCTACAGGGATAAACTCCAGAAGTTGCAATTATCGACATACAAAGATAATGAAATTATACGGGTCTCCAAGGCGATGAGATCCGTATATGAACTTGTCGAGCGCGTTTGCATAACAGATGCCACCATACTCTTCCAGGGAGAGACCGGTGTGGGGAAGGACAGAATTGCAGAGGAGATACATGCCAAGTCCGACCGTTCCGAGGGGGGAATTTTTGTAAAGATCAATTGCGGAGCTATCCCCGAAACGCTTCTGGAGAGTGAACTGTTTGGATACGAACGGGGTGCGTTCACGGGAGCCAGCAGAGAGGGGAAACCGGGGTTGTTTGAAGTGGCCGACAACGGGACTCTCTTCCTGGATGAAGTAGAGTCCATGCCGTTTGTCCTGCAGGGTAAATTGCTCAGGGTGCTGCAGGACTTCGAGATAACGCGGGTTGGAGGAACAGTACCCAGGAAGGTGGATGTGCGGCTGATATGTGCGTCCAACCAGGACTTGGAGGAACTGGTGCAGCAAAAGAAATTCCGTTTAGATCTGTATTATCTTCTGCGCGTAATTCCCGTTTATATCCCTCCCCTGCGCGAGAGGGTCGAGGATATACCTCATCTGATAACGCTTTTTCTCAATCGTTTTAACAATAAATATTCCAAAAAGAAGGTCTTAAGTAGTGCGGCCATGGATACACTGATCAAATACTCATGGCCTGGAAACGTGAGGGAAATGGCCAACCTGATAGAGCGGCTTGTGGTTATTACCCCCGGCAACCGTATAGGCATCAACGATCTTCCGGCTGAGATATATAAGATGCAGGAATATGAAAATATATGTCAGGGAGACACACTGCAAGAATACCTGCAGTGTGTAGAGATGTCCGTCATCCGCAATGCCATCAATAAATATGGCAATGCACGGAGGGCGGCGCCATACCTCGGGGTGAATCCTTCAACGCTGACACGGAAACTCAAAAAATGTAATGATGCAGTTTAGCATTATCCCACGATCTGCATCAATTTCATTTGTTACACTTGCTACAAACCTTTGAGCCGCTTCAAGGGATGCTCAACCTTAATAATGCGCTGGAGCATTATCCTGCCAGACCAACCTAAATGGCCTGATTCCAAATAGATAGAGTCTCTTGTTGCCAAAATGATGCGGTCTGGAATTATTTTTCCCGAAGCAACAGTGGTGAACATAGGTGCATGCAGATTCCAGTGGACGTGTAACTGCTCTGATTTACATATCTTATCAGGATGCTGATATTGCAGGCAGATGAATGGCGTGAAAGTTGCTAGCAGCATTCTCAATATATATGCAATACAAAACAGTCGCTGGTTGAATGAGTCAACCAGGATAAGACGGCAAATAAACATATAAGGAGAGGTATTATGTCATTAATGAACGCAAAGCAGTACGAAGAGAGCTTGAGGAAGTTAAATTTCAAGATCTACATGTTCGGTAAACTGGTGGAGAACCCCGTCGATAATCCTATCATTCGTCCCTCCATGAATGCCGTTGCCGCGACCTATGAATTCGCGCACTCTCCGGAGTATGAGGATCTTATGACGGCCACGTCCCATATCACGGGCAAGAAGATCAACCGCTTCTGTCATATTCACCAGAGCACGGAGGACCTGGTCAAGAAATCCAAGATGGGCCGACTCCTCGGATCGCTCACCGGTTGTTGCTTCCAGCGCTGTGTGGGGATGGACGCCATGAACGCCCTCTCGATGACCACGTACGATATCGACCAGAAGTACGAGACGGAGTATAACAAAAGTATAACAAACGCTTTTTGAAATATCTCGAATACGTACAGGAAAACGATCTCACCTGTGACGGTGCCATGACGGACCCCAAGGGTGATCGGAGCAAGGCACCGCACCAGCAGGACGATCCGGACATGTTCATGCACGTGGTAGAGGAACGCGAGGGCGGGATTGTGGTCAGGGGTGCGAAGTGCCACCAGACCGGGAGATCATTATCATGCCCACGATCAGCATGCGTGAAGAGGACAAGGACTACGCCATCTCCTTTGCTATCCCGGCGGACAGCGAGGGGATCACCTACATCATGGGCCGTCAGTCGTGCGATACCCGCAAGCTGGAAAAGGGTACCATGGATCGCGGCAACCAGCTCTACGGCGGTCACGAGGCCCTGGTGGTCTTCGACGACGTTTTCGTCCCCTGGGATCGGATCTTCATGTACAAGGAGTGGGATTTTGCCGGTCAGCTGGTGGAACAGTTCGCGTCGTACCACCGTCAGAGCTACGCCTGCAAGGCGGGGGTTGGCGATGTTCTTATCGGTGCCACCCAGACCATTGCCGAATACAACGGGGCCCAGAAGGCATCACATGTCAAGGACAAGATCATCGAGATGAATCACCTCAACGAGACCCTGTACTGCGGTTCTATTGCCTGTGCATCCGAAGGGCACAAAGAGCCGAGCGGCACCTACTACGTCAACACGCTCCTTGCCAATGTCTGCAAGCAGAACGTGACACGCTTTCCCTACGAGATCGCGCGTCTGGCTCAGGACATTGCCGGTGGCCTGATGGTGACCCTCCCATCGGAGGAAGACCTGCGCTCGCCCGAGGTCGGCAAGTGGATTGAGAAATACTACAAGGGGAATGCGGATGTCCCCACGGAATACCGGATGCGGATACTGCGTCTGATCGAGAACATCACCCTGGGTACTGCCGCTGTCGGCTATCTGACCGAGTCGATGCACGGTGCCGGTTCACCTCAGGCTCAGCGGATCATGATCTCCCGGCAGGTCAATATGGATGCAAAGAAGAAGGTCGCCAAGAAACTGAGCGGTATTCCGAAGGATGAATAACATACGCAAGATCGGCCTGAAGTACTGCGGGGGTTGTGCCCCGCAGTACGATCGGGTACAGGCGGTGGCGTCTATCAAGAGGCGCCTGGCGGGCAGGGTCGAGTTTGTTTCGTACGAGGACCGGGATGTTGAAGGGGTTCTTGTTGTAGTCGGCTGTCCCACCGCCTGCGTCGATTTTACGCCCTTTGAGGGGCGTCCCCTGTGGGTTGTGACCCGTGAACAGGATGCCGAAGACTTCATTGAAAAAATGAGAAAAATGGAGAATACCAATGGACTGGAAAGAAGTATATAAAAGCAAGCTCACGACTGCACAGGAAGCAGTGAAACAGATCAAATCGGGTGACAGGGTTGTCGTCGGTCATGCGACCGGATCGCCGGAGGTATTGCTGAAGGCGATGGTGGATAATAAAGAGGCCTATGAAAAGGTTGAGATAGTCCACATGGTTGCGATGGGGCCTTCCGAGTATTGCCTTCCGGAGAATTCGGCTCATTTTATTCACAATTCCCTCTTTGCCGGTGGGTCAACCAGGAAGGCCATTCACGATGGGCGGGGCATCTTTACCGCTGCTCACTTCAGCCAGATCCCCCGCCTCTTTACCGAAAAGATCCTGCCGGTTGATGTCACCCTCTGTATGCTTTCCGCGCCCGACGAGCATGGATACTGTTCGTTCGGTATATCGGTGGACTATACGAAGCCCGCGGCGGAAAGTTCCAGGGTTGTCATAGCGGAGGTGACACCTCATATGCCCAGGACACTGGGTGACGCGTTTATTCATGTCTCTGACATAGACTATATCGTTGAATGTGACTCCAGGCCCATTGAGATGCAGCCACCGAAAATAGGCCCGATCGACGAGGCCATCGGGGGATACTGCGCCGAATTGATACGGGACGGGGATTGCCTGCAGTTGGGCATCGGCGCCGTTCCCGATTCGATGCTGGGCTTCTTGAAGGACAAGAAAGATCTTGGGATACATACAGAGATGTTTTCCGACGGAGTCGTGGATCTGGTTAATAAAGGCGTTATTACCTGCGCGAGGAAGAACTTCCATCCAAACAAGATGGTTGCCACCTTCTTTATGGGAACGGAAAAACTGTACAGTTTTATTCACAACAACCCCAAGGTGGAGATGTTTACGGTGGATTACACGAACAACCCGGCTATCATAGCCAGGAATGACAATATGGTATCCATTAATTCTTCTCTGCAGGTTGATCTTACCGGTCAGGCAGCGTCTGAATCGATCGGGTATAAGCAGTTCAGCGGGACCGGAGGGCAGGCGGATTTTGTGAGAGGAGCCGCCTGGTCAAAGGGAGGACGTTCGATAATAGCCTTTCACTCAACGGCGGCCAAGGGGAAACTATCCAGGATTGTTTCGCACCTTGATGAAGGGGCAATTGTAACGACCACACGGACGGATATTCATTATGTAGTAACGGAATACGGGATTGCCGATA
>JAFCZZ010000200.1 GCA_019314085.1 Deltaproteobacteria bacterium
AGACTATGTGACCATATTTGATGAAGACACTCCTCTCGCACTGATAGAGTATATCGAACCCGATATCCTGGTCAAGGGAGGGGATTGGAGTCAGGATGCCATCGTCGGACGTGAATCGGTGGAAAAGAGGGGAGGAAAGGTTGTCAGTATCCCGCAGTTCAGCGGAACCGGGGCTGATCACCCGGCCTCGACAACCAACGTAATAACAAGGATACTAGGCGCTTATAAAAAGGGTACGTGATTTTCCTTTACAAAAATAGCTTCATTGTATATAGGGGTTCATTTAATTTAAAAAAGGTGGGGATAGACGTCGTATGAAACCGGAGCAGATTGCATATTTCAAGAACCTTTTCACACAAAAGATTGAAGAGTTGTTGGGCGAGGCTGGTAAAACCGTTTCCGAAATGACCGGTGGAACAGAAAGTTTCCCCGATGTAACGGACAGGGCATCTCAGGAATCCGATCGAAACTTTGAACTGAGGATCAGAGACAGGGAACGGAAACTGGCAAAGAAGATGAGGGAGGCCCTCCAGCGTATTGACGATGACACCTTCGGGATCTGCGAGGTGTGTGGGAAAAGGATATCCGAAAAGAGATTAATGGCGCGTCCAGTCACCACCCTCTGTATAGAGTGCAAGACAAAGCAGGAAGAACAGGAAAAACAGAGGGGAGAATAGGGGGTTTCTACCCAAGCTCCACCTTCCCCGATGGCACCACCCATACCCGTGACTAGCAACATGCCGTTGTGTTGTTTCCTATAATCTCCACAGAACGATGCCGTCCAGGCGCGGCCCACGTCATCAATGAAAAAACCCATATTCCATATCCTTGTTTTGCTAATTATATGCCTTGGCCTCATCCCTGCGGGATTTGCCTATATTCTTTCCTCTGAGCAGATGCTGGAGTCTTTTGTGAAGGCGTACCGAGGCGTGCATACCATCAAGATCGACATGGAAACCACGATATATGACGACCTGTACGGTGAGAGGGAAATCAGGGAGCAACTCCTGATACAGGAAGGAGGTCTGTTCAGGTCCGAGAGGGCCTTCTCCCATGGGGATAATATCCTCGTGCAGGATGGAAGAAGGGCCGTTACCATGGGCGTTGATACATCACACCCCGGCGCGAGAAGGATCGACACCGTCTTCCCGACCATATTTTTTCAGAGATCCGTGGGCGATCTGTTGGATGCCCTCAATTTCCTCGGCGTGGATACCCATACCGTCGGTATCGACCGGATAGACAGAACGGTGGTCTTCGCTATAGGCAGAGACCTTGCAAGTGCGCCGGGAAGCCGATTGTGGATGGAGAGGGAACGGCGCCTCCCCCTGCGGTTCGTCGGGGTAGGGATATCCGGAGGGGAGACGGTTGTCCTGAGGGCCGAATACACCGAGTATCGCCAGGTGGACGAGAACGTATGGTTTCCCGGAAAGATAGCGTACTACACCAATGATACCCTGTCGGCCGTCAGCATACTGCACACTATCTCCCTCAACGAGAAGCTGCCTGAAACCCTCTTCAGGATACCTGAAGGGAGTGTGGCTGGTTCCCCGGTAACAGACTTTCTCAACATCAAGGAATAGACGGTGTTTGTCAACGTAGCCATCAGCATACCATCGGCGGGTTCCTTTACCTATGGTGTCCCGAATGGCATGGAAGGGCAGATAGCCATCGGCAAACGGGTCCTCGTGCCCTTCGGCAGGAGAAACGTGACCGGCTATATCGTCGAATCGATTCCCTTGACAGAGATACCATCCATCAAAAACATTATCGACTTGCTGGACAGTGAGCCGCTTTTCAACGCACAGGATCTTGTCCTCTATCGGTGGACATCGGAGTACTACCTCTATCCCCTGGGGAAAACCCTTAAGGCCTTGCTGCCGGGCGGCATAGATGTCGAAAGCAGTCGGTGTGTCTGTCTCTCCGACAATCAAACGGCAGAAGAGGGATCCCTGTCCGCTTCACAGCGCAGGATATCGAAAATTCTGGCCGATTATTCTCAGGGTCTGTCAGTCACCAAGTTGAAAAAGGTCGATCGAGAGAAAAATATTCTCCACGATCTCAAGAGACTTCAAGACCTGCACTGCATCACGGTAGGGGACCGGATCGAAAAGGCAACGGTAACAAAGAAGCAGGAAACAGTGGTAACACTGCGATCCCCTCTTTCCCCGGATGTCAGATTGACGGAAAAACAGAAGGGAATCTGTGAGTTTTTGGAGCAGCATGGCGAAACCGATATGTCACAACTCCGCCCGGAATTCAAGAATGTCAGGGCTACGATAACACGCATGGAGAGGAAGGGCTTGATTGATATATCCACGCGGGAGGTCTACCGAAGCCCTGCCCCCTCACCTCACATAGGGGCGGACAATCCTGACATACGGTTAAATAAGCAGCAGGAGAAGGCGCTCGGAGAGATAGTGGAGGGGATCACCTCTCGCCGCTATTTTCCCTGCCTGCTCCACGGTGTTACCGGGAGCGGAAAAACCGAGGTGTACCTCAAGGCGATAGAGGAAACCATCGCGCTGGGGGGAAGTGCCATCTATCTTGTGCCGGAGATAACCCTGACACCGCAACTGATGAGCAGGATACAAAATAGGTTTGACGGTAATACGATCGCCATACTTCACAGCGGTATCGGGCGAAGCGCAAAATATGATGAATGGCGGAGGATACAGAGGGGGGATGCCCGGATCGTTATAGGGGCGCGATCGGCCATATTCGCCCCGGCCAGAGACCTGCGGCTTATCATCGTCGATGAGGAGCATGACTCCTCATACAAGCAGGAGGATCACCTCCCCTACAATGCGCGCGATCTGGCGATCGTACGGGCAAAACAGGGGGCGGCCACGGTGATTCTCGGGTCGGCGACACCCGCTATCCAGACATACTTCAACACGCAAAACAGAGATTTCAGACTCCTCGAGCTGACCGGTCGGGTGGCCGGAAGAGAACTCCCCCGCGTCGATATCATCGACATGAAACAGGAAGGGGGAAACAAGCCCCCCCTCTTCTCCCGCCCCCTGATAGAGGCCGTCAGGGAAACCCTCGATGCCGGCAAACAGACGCTTCTCTTTCTCAACAGACGGGGGTTTCATACCTTTCTCTACTGTCTCGACTGCGGCTACATATTCAAATGCCTCAACTGCTCCGTCTCCATGACCCATCATATGAACGACGGATCACTGAGGTGTCACTACTGCAACTTCCGCGTCAAGGCCCCCCCCGTATGTCCTTCGTGCGACGGCTCCCGGATACACAGCTACGGCATGGGAACCGAGAGGGTGGAGGAAGAGATCACAAGACTCTTCCCCGGCGCGCGGGTGGGGAGGATGGATAGCGATTCTACCTCTAAAAGGGGGGCATACGAAAGAATCCTCACATCCCTCGACCGAGGTGAGATAGATATCCTTGTGGGAACACAGATGATCACGAAGGGGCATGACTTCCCCGGCGTTACCCTGGTCGGGGTGGTGTCGGCGGATACCTCTCTGAATATCCCCGATTTCAGGGCTGCGGAAAAGACCTTCCAGGTACTGACACAAGTCTCAGGGAGAGGGGGCAGGGGGGATTCGCCGGGACGTGTAATCGTCCAGACAATTAACCCGGACAACGCTGCCATACGACTGGCCCGGGACCACAACTATATCAGTTTCTATGACGACGAGATTGCAGAGCGCCGGGAGCTCGGCTATCCTCCCCTGAGCCGTATGGTAAACCTCGTCATATCCTCAACGAACGAAGCCGTGGCTACCGGCTGTGCCAAAGAATTGAACACCTTTGCCAGAGATATTGCCCGGAGGGGAGGAGGAACGGTCTCCGTCCTGGGACCCGCAGAGGCCCCTCTGTATAAGGTCAAGGGCAGATACCGGTGGCAGCTGCTCCTCAAGGGACCGGATACAGCGCCGTTGCACGCCCTGGCCGAACAGATCCTGGTACACGGCAGAAACCCCGGCTTGCGCATCAAGGTGGATGTAGACCCGGTGAATTTTATGTAGAGCCGGACGGCTCCTTTCTGCCCCATTCCGCGTTGCGAAGATCCATGCGTTTAATCTTCCCGCTGACCGTCTTGGCCAGATCCGTAACGAAGGCTATCTTCCGGGGGTATTTGTACGGGGCCGTGGCGCCCTTCACGTAGTCTTGAAGTTCTTTGACCAGTTCATCGCTCCCGGTGAATCCCGGGGCAAGAATAATAAAGGCCTTGACAACCTCGCCGCGCGTTGGGTCCGGGCTTGAGACGACGGCCGATTCCGCCACGGCAGGGTGTTCGATCAGGGCGCTTTCCACCTCGAAGGGACCGATACGATACCCCGACGTCAGGATGACGTCATCGGCCCTCCCCACGAAC
>JAFCZZ010000201.1 GCA_019314085.1 Deltaproteobacteria bacterium
AGAGGGCCTTGGCCACCTGCTGGGTTATGGTGCTCCCCCCCTGAACGATTGTCCCCGCCTCCATATTCTTAAAAAAGGCCCTGACAATGCTCTGGAGGTCTATCCCCTTGTGATGGAAGAAACGGGCGTCCTCCGCCGCCACGAATGACTGTATGACAAATCTCGGCAGATTGGTGACCCTGACGACCTTTCGGTCTTCAAGATAGAACTCGTCAATAAGCTGATCATCATCCGCGTACACCCTGGTGATGATACTGGGCCGGTAGTCCTTCAGCGAAGAGATGCTGGGCAGATCACCTATAAGATAATAGATAAACCCCGCCCCTGCGAGGATCGGCAGGAGAATCGCCACGGCGATCCAGACAAGCACCTTCCTCGTCGTCCACCGCTTCTTGTTTCTCTTGTCCCCCGTACTGCCGGGTGGTTGCCGTTTAGTATCCGTCACTCTTTTTTCTCAGCTTCCGTATCATTTTTTTCGTCGTCCTCTTTGGGGGCTTGTTTTTTCTCCCCCGCTTTCACCACCCAGATACTGATCTCATACAGGAGCATCAGCGGCAGGGCCATCAACCCCTGCGTTACAACGTCCGGAGGAGTAAAGATGGCGGCGACAACGAACACCAGGAGGAGCGCGTATTTTCTCTTTTTTTTCAGGATCTCTGAACTTACCATCCCTATCTTCGCCAGAAAGAACATAAAGATGGGGAGTTCAAAGATAACTCCGAACGCGATCAGGAGCTTCATGGAGAAGGAGAGGTACTCCTTCAGCGAAAGCATGGGGCGTATAAAATCATTCCCGAAACCGACAAAGAATTTGAAACCGAATGGGAAGACAATGTAATACGCGAAAAGGGACCCTCCCAGAAAGAATATGGTGGAAAAGGTGACGAAGGGTGCCACATGTTTCTTTTCGGATGCAAAGAGACCAGGTGACACAAATTTCCATATCTGGTAGAGAAGGTAGGGACTGACCAGAAAAATAGACGCCAGAAAGGATACCTTGAGGTAGGTAAAGAATGCCTCGGGAAGGCTGGTGAATATCATGGAGCTGTTGTCGGGAAGCACGGCGGCGAGGGGACGCGTCAAGGCCCAGAACAGCTTTTCCTTGAAGAGATAGCATACAACGAAACCGGCGCCGATCGCAATCAGTATACGTATCAGCCTGGTTTTCAATTCTTCCAGGTGGAGCGTAAAGGGCATTTTTTCATCCGTCTGCTCGGTCATAACTCCTGCTCACACTATCGTCTCATGGCTGGCATATCGTCCCGCCGGAGCGAATTTGGGTATTCTTGACAAAAACAATAAAAAAGTCAACCATTTTTAGACTCCGGGATATTAATCATGAATACAGCGAAAGGATGGGGTGTGATAACGTTCGTTTGTAGGGATAAGGGGAAAATTGAAATCACCGTGGATTACTGCGAACCCTTGTCCACCGGCTCCGGGGGCTCTTCTTCCGCCTTCGGGCCACTGTCGTCAGTTTCTTCCTTCTTTTTCCCATAGAGGACTGAACCCTTGAAATCACCCGCGTCATCTTTTATCTGTTCTACATTGAGGCTTTCCTTTACATCATCGGTGGCACGGCGAAATTCCGCGAGACCCTTGCCGAGAGATTTTGCCAAGTCAGGCAGTTTTTTGGGTCCGATGACAAGCAGGGCAACAACAAGTATAATAATCAATTCCGGCATTCCAATGCCAAACATAGAATCACCATATTCCCCTAAAACTTTGCTTATAATATAGTACTATTTGAATCTTTGTCAATCTGAAATCAGACCTAACGATTTGCAACTTGCACGGTTCTGTGATAGGAAATTTGCCACACGTACGTGGGAACGCGGCCTGGGAAAGGAATCTTCACTGCGGTTATCCCGGATTCACCACACGTGCGTGGGAACCCACCACAAAGGAGGAACGGCACGGTGAAGATAACAGCGCAGGAGGTGGGGTATGTTGCCCATCTTGCCCGACTCGACCTCAGTGAGAATGAAAAGGGCACCCTTACCTCGCAGCTCAATGACATACTGATGTATATGGACATATTGAATGGGGTGGATACGGAGGGAACCCGGCCGATGACACACGCCATCTCTCTGGACAATGTCTTCAGGGATGATGCGGAAAAGGAATCCGTCGGGGTGGAGATGGCGCTTGCCAACGCCCCGGAGGGGGATATGGGGTTCTTCGGCGTTCCCAAGATTATAGAATAATGAGGACAGCGTCCGGCCTTGTCCCACATTGAGACCGGACCAGAAAAGAGATATGGAACTGAATCGGTTAACCATTCACGAACTACAGAAACGACTCTCAGAGGGAACCCTTACATCTGTTGAAATCACCGAGTCCGTATACCAGCGGATAGCATCCGTAGAAGAGCGGGTGCACGCATATATTACCCTGACACAGGAGGCCGCCATGGAGCAGGCCCGCGCGGCGGACAAGCGGATACAGGAGGGAGGTGGGGGAGCGCTGACCGGCATACCCATAGCCCTCAAGGATGTCCTGAGCACACAAGGTGTAAGGACAACCTGCGGATCGCGCATGCTTGAAGACTTCACCCCCCCCTATGACGCCACGGTGGTCAGGAAACTGAGGGACGCCGGTGCGGTCTTTGTGGGAAAGACCAACATGGACGAATTCGCCATGGGTTCCTCGACCGAGACCTCGCACTTCGGAATCACCAGAAACCCGTGGGATCTGGAGCGTATCCCCGGAGGATCCAGCGGCGGTTCGGCCGCCGCGGTCGCCGCCGACGAATGCATCGCCTCCCTGGGCACCGACACAGGCGGTTCCATCAGACAGCCCGCGGCCCTGTGCGGCGTTGTGGGCCTGAAACCCACCTACGGGAGGGTCTCGCGCTTCGGCCTGGTGGCATTTGCCTCCTCCCTGGACCAGATAGGGCCCATCACCAAGGATGTGGAGGATTGCGCCATTATGATGAACGTGATCTCCGGCCATGACACCAGTGATTCCACCTCCGTTCCCGCGGAGGTCCCCGACTACCGGGAGGCTATCTCCCGAGACATCGACGGGTGGACCGTCGGCATCCCCAAGGAGTATTTTGTCGAAGGGATCGATCCTGAGATCAAGACCTCCATAGATACAACCATCAAAACACTTGAGGGACTCGGCGCCCGATGCCGTGACATATCACTCCCCCATACCAAGTACTGCGTCGCCACGTACTACATCATAGCTCCTTCGGAGGCCAGCTCGAACCTGGCCCGGTACGACGGAGTCAGATACGGATTCAGGGCGCCGGATGGAGAAAATCTCCTGGATATGTACAAGAAGACCCGTTCATCCGGATTCGGGGCGGAGGTCAAGAGGAGAATCATGATCGGCACCTATTCTCTCTCCTCCGGATATTACGATGCCTACTATAAAAAGGCATCTCAGGTACGGGCCCTGATCAGAGATGACTTCGCTCGTGCGTTCACGAAGTGCGATGTCATCCTGACCCCCACGACAACGACCCCGGCATTCCGGGTCGGGGAAAAGATGGACGATCCCCTCCAGATGTACCTCTGTGACATATTTACCCTCTCGGCAAACCTGGCTGGGGTACCGGGTATCTCGGTCCCCTGCGGCTATACGAAGGGCGGCCTCCCCCTGGGAGTCCAATTCATGGCGGGGCACTTCGAGGAGGGAAAGCTGTTGCAGATAGCCTCCGCATATGAGAAACATTCAGACCAAGAGAAAAGGAACCCCGATCTATAATGAACTACGAACCGGTCATAGGGCTTGAGGTACACGCCCAGCTTCTTACCAAAACCAAGATATTCTGCGGGTGTTCGACACGGTTCGGCGAGGAGCCGAACAGCAACACCTGCCCCATCTGTCTCGGGATGCCCGGCGTCCTCCCGGTCCTGAACAAGAAGGTCGTGGAGTACGCGATGAGGATGGCATTTGCAACTCACTGCAGGATAAACCGGACAAGCACCTGGGCACGGAAGAACTACTTCTATCCCGACCTGCCGAAGGGCTATCAGATCACGCAGTTCGACCACCCCATCGCGGAGGCCGGATACGTCGATATCGACAAGGACGGGGGGGAAAAGAGGATCGGCATCACCCGCATACATATGGAGGAAGACGCGGGCAAGTCCATCCATGATGAGCTGAGCGGTTCCAGCTACGTCGACCTGAACCGGGCGGCGGTTCCCCTGATAGAGATCGTCAGTGAACCGGACATGCGGACCCCGGAGGAGGCGGCCTTGTATCTTCGAAGGGTGCACGAGATCCTGGTCTATCTTGAGATATGCGACGGCAACATGGAGGAGGGGAGCTTCCGCTGTGACGCCAATATCTCCCTGCGGCCGGAGGGTCAGGAGGCATTCGGGATCA
>JAFCZZ010000202.1 GCA_019314085.1 Deltaproteobacteria bacterium
CGGCGATACGAGTAATGACCTTTTCTGCAATGCTGAAATTGCTGGAATCGTTATCTCTGCCGAAGTCACGATCACTGGTAACTAACAAACAAGCACAGCCGAAAGGGGCAATTATGAACACGCATGAAAGAATTCTCGCAAATCAGGCAGATCAAGCGGGTGACAGGATACTTGATTTTTCTAGCTGCGCCGCCACAAGAGTAACAGAATACGATTGTATGTCCACCTTTTTAATTGAGCGGGCTAGGGAGTCTTTTGGGGCAGAAACTGTTTGCTGTGCTTACCTCCACCCGGTGCAAGTTGCTGACCTTTTTAAAGACAAGGGGACATTGCAGCTTGTAGAGATTGAAGGGAAATTGGAAATAATGCTTGAGGGAGTGATTATTAGAACAGACCGCGACACAGTTGCTCTAGTATATGATACAACTTGTGTGAGATACTACGGCAGATTCTATAACGGAGCGAAGGAAGACAAAGAAAACGAGTATTACATCGCAACAAACAGCCGAACGCAGATAAACTAACAGAAAGGCAGAATAATATGGCATATCGAACAACTGAAATGACAACAGTGGACGACATTGATATTCTTGTTCTGATGAACGAGAAAACTTTCGCGGAAATCGCGGAAATCCTAACAAAATTCTACAAAGCCGACCCGCCAGTAACAGAAGATATGGTGGGCAAGCGGTATGTGGCAATGTCGAAAATGGATACCGGAGAGCTTCTAAACAGGGTTGGCATTAAGCTTTCCTTGAAGTTAGGCGAGCGGTTTTGCACAGGCCCGCACGATTTTCTAATCTCGAAATACACCAATTAACAGAAAGGCAGAAGAATGATTAACGCAACAGGAAAAGAAATCGAAGTACAGGACGGTCAAATCGTCATCGGCGAGGACACCGTGAAAATCAAGCCCGGCGAGGTCTATGTCTTCGTGACAGGGCAAGGCAAGAAAGATCAAAAGCAGTATGTCCACCGTATCAATGAGAAAGCGGTTGATATGGGTACGCTCACAGGGGTCAAGATCGTATTGCTTGCGGTCGGCCCGAAGAAGACCGTTAAGAAGAAAGAAGGTGCATAATGCTAGAAATGATCTACAAGACCGAAGCCGAAATCCCCGCTGGATTCGAGAGCGAATACGTTGAGCGCGACGGCAAATGGGAACTTCAAGTCATCGGCGCGAAGTCGCAAACCGACGTTGACAAAACGATGAAGTCTCTAGCGGCCGAGCGTGTTATCACAACCCAGCTGCGCAAGGAAAACGAGAAGGTCATCACGCTTCAAGCCGAACTCGACAACAAGAACAAGATCATTGCCGCTATCGGCGATGGTGGGTTTGATGAAGGCAAGCTCAATGAAATGGCGGACGCAAGGGCAGCCGACCGCGTGAAAATCGCCACAATGGAGCGCGACCACCTGAAAGAAAAGCTGGACGAAACGAACGGCAGCCTCACAGAGATGCGAGGACGGGTTGATTCGTCGAAAATTCAGCAAGAGCTTCACGAGGCGATGAAGGGCGAGGTCCGAGACGATGCACAAGACATCTTTTCACAATTAAATTCAGGAAAATTTGAAATTGTAAACGGAATTGTCTTGACAAAGGACGGCGAATATGATAAACCTATCAGTGTAGCGGAGGTCGTGAAGATCGAAGTTGCGAATCGTCCGGCCAATTTCATGCCGACAAGCTCCGGTGGTGGAGCGGGCGGTGGAAGGCGGGGGCCAGCGAGTAGTGCGAATCCTATGGGGAAAGACTGGAGCGCGGCGATGAAGTTAGTTGCACTTGACATCGAGGACGCTAAAGCCAAGATGAAGAGCGCAAAAATCGACGGTGAACCAATCACCTCCAAAACGCCCGGAAAATGGGGCGGACTCTACAAATCAATAATGGGGTAAGTTGCCCCGTAAAACAATCAGACTTGATTGTGTGACATTTTCAAGTCCTTTCGCGTGATGCGAGCATAAGACTCTCAAATTCACTTGAAAGGACTTTTATTATGGCCGCTACTACTTTTGCAAATTGCACCTTCGCTCCCGCTGTTTACAGTGATGCGCTGATTCTCGAATCTCTCACATTGAATGCTTTTGCGCAATCCGGCGTTTTCCAAACAGACCCGACTGTACGAAACTTTCTCACTTCTGAACAGGCTGGCACGATTTATATTCGCAGGTTTGACCCTCTTGCCGAAGGCGAAGGCCTTATCCCGAGTGATACCGGCTCGGCTGGGGCTGTTGGTAATATCACCATGTCGAGCTATGCGGCTATAAAGCAAGCCCTTGTCCACATGGTCGGTTCTGCCGACATCATCCCCTACCTCAATGACGAAGACCCGATGGAAGCTATTCAGATGGGTATGGCGAAGTGGTGGAGCGCAATCTGGAACCGTCGAGCAATCGCCTCGATGACCGGGATTCTTGCCGACAACATCGCGGCAGACAACGAAGATATGGTGAACGACATTTCCAGCGCAACTTTCGCGGGCATCACCGTTGCTAACACCATCTCCGCCTCGGCAATCGTTGCCGCAGAGCGAACGATGGGCGACCGTGGCGATGGCCTCGGCGTGATGTGTGTACACTCCGCGATTTACTACGACCTGAAAGATAATGACCTCATCGACTACTTGGAAGATAGCAAGGGCGACAAGACCATTGCTACCTATCGCGGCTATCGCCTTGTGGTAGATGATGCGCTCCCCGCAGTCACCTATGACACCTCGGCGATCAAGTACACAACGTACCTTGTCGCACCCGGTGCGCTGGCTGTCGAAGTTACTGGCGCGAAGGTTCCCGTTGCTGTTGAGCGCGACGAAAAGGCCAATAATGGCGGCGGTACTGAAACGCTGATCGAACGTAACAACTTCATCATCCACCCCTACGGGTTTAGCTGGATTGCTGGTTCCGTTGCCGACGCGAACGGTTTCCCAACTGAAGCAGAGCTTGCTTTGGCCGCTAACTGGAATCGCATCGATACGCGTAAGCGTATTGGCATCGCGGCGATCATCTCGAATAGCCTGACCCAGGTTTAACCCCTCTCGGCTGTGCGTCCTGCTTAATAGGCGGGGCGCACATGCCGGTTTTTTGAAAGGCAGAACAATGGCAGAACGAAACGTATCACAATGGGCAGTGAAAGAGGCAGAAGCACTTGGCGTTGACATTGATCTTGTCCCGGCAAATGAAGACGGCGGCGTGAACAAACAGGCCGTTATCGACTACGCTGAAGGGCAAGCCCCGCCCCAACAGGCTCCACCGGCCGACCCCCTCTCCCCGGAACCCACTGAAACGGCCACAGGAGTAGAGCCGGAACCCGAACTTACACCAGAACAGGCCGCAGTCAAAGCAGAGGCCGACGCGCTGCAAGCCGTGAAAGATGGCGAAGCCGCTGTTATCGTGCTGAAAGAGAAGTATGCAGAGGCTGTCCGCGAGACGGCCAAATTCCAAAAGCCCGCCACTTTTGAGCAGGTTATCCAGTGCATGAAAACCCAACAGCGAAAGAAAGCAGATGGCAATTAGGGTCGTAAAACAACCTTGGGGAAAGAAGCAACCTTATAACTCCCGCAAGCGCAGACTGAATCGGGATAGCTTTAATAGGCTTGTTTCCGCTTTCTATCTTGACTCTGAAATGTCGAGCGGGCCTTTTTACGGTTCCGCGTCTGATTACGAATTTTACATGCAGGAGCGGTTTGTATCCGGCCCGCAAATTCTCAATCGAGGGCTTGTCGTTGGCGTAAATTTAACTCTCACCCGCAACGCGGTGGAGTTTGATGGCCTGACGAATGCGATTTTGACGGCCTATCAGCCGGGTGCGACTTCGACGGTTGAGGCCGTTTTGATCCCGACCGTTACGGCGAGCGAAGATCACTATTTCGGCAACTCTGATTTCCTGTGCGGTCAAAACGCGGCTGGGAATGCACTCTTGACCTACGGCGGCGTGACCGCTGTGGGCGCGGCTGTGACGACTAGCGTGGAACAGACGTGGAAGATCATCGCCACTGATGCGACGACCGCAACGCTTTATATCGATGGCAATGTGGCCGCGAGTGTGACGACCGGGGCCTATTCGCTGACAGAAGCGATGTTTATTGGCGCGTCGAACGATGGCGCGGGTGCTGCACAGAATCACGCGCAGATTGATTTACTCCGTTGTCGCGCGTGGGACGGAGCGGTTCTTGGTCCTGATTGGCGATGCCGAACGGGTGAAGTGGACGAAACCCCTGCCGCTGAAAAGCTGATTGACGACAACGGTGGGACGTACACCGTAGACAACGCCCTCACCCCCGGCGCAATTAGCGTCACCGACTTGGGTGCGGATGTGGTGTCGGCGTATGATTGTTGCCTTGAA